>NZ_JBFUKU010000063.1:0-24150 GCF_056400685.1 Pseudomonas sp. P5_A12
TTCCCACGCTCTGCGTGGGAATGCCTCACCGGACGCTCTGCGTCCGCTTTGGGACGCGGAGCGTCCCTGGCTGCATTCCCACGCGGAGCGTGGGAACGATCTAGGTCTCGGGTCAGGCCTCGAGGCCTAGTATGTCGCGGGCCACGGCTTCAGCGATGCGAATACCATCCACACCCGCGGACAGAATCCCACCCGCATAACCCGCACCTTCACCCGCCGGGAACAAGCCCTTCACGTTCAGGCTCTGCATTGACTCATTACGGGTGATGCGCAGCGGTGACGAAGTGCGCGTCTCAATGCCGGTCAACACTGCGTCATGCAGCGAGTAACCGCGAATCTGCTTTTCGAACGCTGGCAACGCTTCGCGAATCGCTTCGATGGCAAAGGCTGGCAAGGCCAGCGCCAAATCACCCAATGCCACGCCTGGTTTGTAGGACGGTTCAACGCTGCCCAGTTCAGTGGATGGCTTGCCGGCAATGAAGTCGCCGACCAGTTGCGCCGGTGCTTCGTAGTTGCTACCGCCCAGCACAAAGGCGTGGGATTCCAGGCGTTCCTGCAATTCGATGCCGGCCAGCGGACCGCCCGGGTAATCGACTTCCGGAGTGATCCCGACGACGATCCCGGAGTTGGCGTTGCGCTCGTTACGCGAGTACTGGCTCATGCCGTTGGTGACCACGCGGTTAGGCTCGGACGTCGCTGCAACCACGGTGCCGCCCGGGCACATGCAGAAGCTGTAGACCGAACGACCATTCTTGGCGTGGTGCACCAGTTTGTAGTCGGCTGCCCCGAGTTTCGGGTGGCCGGCGTACTTGCCCAGGCGTGCGCGGTCGATCAGCGACTGCGGGTGTTCAATGCGGAAACCCACGGAAAACGGCTTGGCTTCCATGAACACGCCCCGGCCGTGGAGCATGCGGAAAGTGTCCCGGGCGCTGTGGCCCAAAGCCAGAATCACGTGCTTCGAATGGATCTGCTCGCCACCATTGAGTTCGACGCCGACCAGTTGGCCATCCTCGATCAACACATCGGTGACGCGTTGCTGGAAGCGCACTTCGCCGCCCAAGGCGCGAATCTGTTCACGCATGTTTTCCACGACACCGGTCAGACGGAACGTACCGATATGGGGCTTGCTGACGTAGAGGATTTCTTCCGGCGCACCCGCTTTGACGAACTCGTGCAGGACTTTGCGGCCGATGAATTTCGGGTCCTTGATCTGGCTGTAGAGCTTGCCGTCGGAGAAAGTCCCCGCGCCGCCTTCACCGAACTGCACGTTGGATTCGGGGTTGAGCACGCTCTTACGCCACAGGCCCCACGTATCTTTGGTGCGCTGACGTACTTCGGTGCCGCGCTCAAGGATGATCGGCTTGAAGCCCATTTGCGCGAGCAGCAGCCCGGCGAAAATCCCGCACGGCCCGAAACCCACGACCACAGGACGTTGCTGCAGATCGGCCGGCGCGTGGCCGACCACTTTGTAGCTGACATCCGGTGCCACGTTGACGTTACGGTCATCGGCAAACTTGTGCAGCAATGCGGCTTCATCCTTGGCGGTGAGGTCGATGGTGTAGATGAAGCACAGTTCGGAGGACTTTTTGCGCGCATCGTAGCTGCGCTTGAACAAGGTGAAATCGAGCAGGTCATCGCTGGCGATGCCCAAGCGCTGCACGATGGCAGGGCGCAGGTCTTCTTCGGGATGGTCGATCGGCAACTTGAGTTCAGTGATTCGTAACATGGCAGGACCCGGTTCGCGGGGCGCACAACTGCGCCAAGGCGTTTGAAACCGGCGATTATAAGCCCCAAAGGAGGATTCCCGTGAGGCTTAAACGATCAGTCGTTACGCGAACCGCCGAAATACCCGCAACCGCGTTGTACCTGACCATTGATGCGCAGTTCGGCGCTCATGTGCTGGACGCTGCCGGTGGTGCTGTCGACGCAACGTTGCGGCGTGACCCACAGTTCGATGTGCTGGTTATTCGCTTCGGTGCCGAGATTGAAACGGCCATCGCCCAGTTGTTCTTCCACGTAGGGCAGGGCCAGTGGCGGTTGACCGGCGCGATCAATCACCATGCCTTTGCCGGTGACCTTGACGTTCCACTCAGGCGAGTGACCGGCTGCGCGCAGAGTCTGCAGTTTGAAATTGGGGTCGTCGCATGCCGTGCCCGAGCGCTCGACGCGGTACAGCTGCTCAAGATCAAGACGGCTGTCGACGATGCGCCCGCGCACGTCGGCGAACAACTTGCCCTTGGTATCGGCCAGGGACGCGGCCTGTTGCAGCACGCTGGTGTCGCCGGTGTCGTTGACCACAAAGCTGCGAGTTTCATTGCACGGCTGGAACAGCAATTTGCCGTCCGCCGCCGTCAACTGGCCTTGCATGCGGGTCTGGCCCACGTGGGAGCCGCTTTCACGCGAGCCATCAAACAACTGACAGGCGGCAAACAGCGGCAGCAGGGCAACAACGACTAAGGAACGGGCAACACGCATCTTTGGCTCTCCAGACAAGTGCTGCCACGTTACTCAGCCTGACCGTTCATCACAAGGGCTCAGCCCACATGAAAAGTCTGACCTGTCTGCAAGCCTTCTACGCTTTTGGCGTAGGCCAATGCCACATCGGCTGCCGGAACCGGTTTGAAACCACGGAAGTAAGGCGCGTATTTGCCCATGGCTTCCACCAGTACATTCGGGCTGATCGAGTTCACGCGCAGGCCGCGAGGCAGTTCGATGGCGGCGGCGCGCACGAAGCTGTCCAGCGCACCGTTGACCAGCGCTGCCGACGCACCGCTGCGAATCGGGTCATGGCTGAGCACGCCCGTGGTGAAGGTGAACGAGGCGCCGTCGTTGGCGAACTCGCGGCCGATCAGCAGCAAATTGACCTGGCCCATCAGTTTGTCTTTCAGACCCAGCGCAAAGCTGGCTTCGGTCATTTCATCCAGCGGTGCGAAGGTCACGTTACCCGCCGCGCAAATCAGTGCATCGAATTTGCCGGTCTGTTCGAACAGCTTTCGGATCGAGGCACTGTCACTGATATCCACCTGAAAGTCGCCACTGTTGCGGCCGATGCGGATGATGTCGTGACGCTGAGACAGTTCCTTGTCGACCGCCGAACCGATGGTGCCACCTGCGCCTATCAATAGAATTTTCATCGTGCTGTTCCTCGATTGATTAAATGAGGTCTCAGTCTAGAGTGGTTTTTTCTGTTGATAAGCGCACTAATAGGCAACCTTTGGTTTTCAAATGGAAACAATCCATGAGCGAGATGGATGACTTGGCGGCGTTCGCGGTCTTGATCGAAGCGGGGAGTTTTACCTTGGCAGCGCAGCAACTGGGTTGCAGCAAGGGGCAGCTGTCCAAGCGCATCAGCTTGCTGGAGACGCGGTTTTCCGTGGTCCTGCTGCAACGCACCACACGCCGATTAAGTCTGACGGCGGCGGGTGCGGCGCTGTTGCCCCAGGCTCAGGCGCTGGTCGTGCAAGTCGAGCGAGCGCGTCAGGCGTTGGCGCGGTTGAAAGACGACATGGCCGGGCCGGTGCGCATGACCGTCCCGGTGTCGCTGGGGGAAACCTTCTTTGACGGTTTATTGCTGGAGTTTTCCGGCAAATACCCCGAGGTGCAGATCGAACTCGACCTCAACAACCAGTTTCACGACCTGTCCCGGGATGGCTTCGATCTGGCGATTCGCTCCGAGGTGGGCAAGGACGAGCGTCTGGTGGCCCGGCCATTGCTGGCCTGGCACGAAATGACCTGCGCCAGCCCGGGGTATCTCGAACAGTATGGCGAGCCGCACACGCCCCAGGCCTTGGCGGAGCACCGTTGTTTGCTCAACAGCCATTACAGTGGTCGCGAAGAATGGCTCTATCACCAGCAACACGAGTTGTTGCGGGTGCGGGTCTCGGGTCCGTTTGCCAGCAACCACTACAGCTTGCTGAAAAAAGCCGCGTTGGCGGGTGCCGGAGTTGCGCGTTTGCCGTCGTATCTGCTGCAGGCGGAATTGGCTGACGGACGATTGCGCTGGCTCCTGCGCGATTATCAGACGCGGCGCATGCCGATGTACCTGGTTCATCCGTATCAAGGCGGCCTGCCGAAGCGCACGGCAGTGTTGGCGGATTACCTGATCGGCTGGTTCAAGCGCAGCGGCGAAGCGCTGGATCGCCTTAGTCTCGCTCGGTCCTTGTAGATACCGTCTTGAACCTCACCGGGCAATCGCGTTTTGTCAGGCAAATCCCAGACGCAGCCTCGCGTTGCTCGTCCGCTGCTACGGGGAAGGTGATGAGTCAGAGCTGGTTGAGGGGATTTGTAGCAGCTGTCGAGCCTTGGCGAGGCTGCGTCTGGCTGCGCAGACAGGAAGACCGCAAACTCAGGTTTTACGACTGCTGCGCTGCCGAACGCAGCCTTCGGCAGCTGCTACAGGGGATCTGAGTTAGCGGGAATAGCGCCGGGCGATCAAGTGATCGATCGACAATTTCCCCGGCCCGGTCGCCATCAGGTACAGCAACACGGCGGCCCAAGTGCCATGGGTTGGATATGCATCGGGGTACACGAACAGTTGAATAGTCAGGGTCATGCCCAGCAAGGCCAGCGCTGAAAAACGCGTGGCAAGGCCAATCAGGATCAGCACCGGGAAAAAGTGTTCGGCAAACGCCGCCATGTGCGCAGCGATCTCTGGCGACAGCAACGGCACGGGGTACTCGCTCTTGAACAGCGGGATGGTTGAGTCCGCCAGGCGTGGCCAGCCGAACTCGAACGTGCCCTCGATCAGGTCGATCGCGATGCCTTCAACTTTGGTTTGCCCGGACTTCCAGAACACCGCCGCGATGGAGAACCGCGCAATAAAAGCGATCAGGCTCTGTGGAATCAAATCCAGCAGCACGATAGCGCGGCTGATCGGGTTCTGTGTGTTCATGGAGATACCTTGTTGTGCTGTAAGTGAGTAACGGCGTTGTGGCTGATCAACAGGGCCAGGATCTGGCTCAGGTCGAATGCGGGAGCGGTCTGCGCTGCCTGAATCAGCGGCTGGCCGCTTTGCAGGTTGTGGATGAAGGCATTGGCGCCGGGCTCGATGACGAAGACTTCAACGTCCAGACCGTTGCGCAGGATCAGTGCGTGTTGCTCCCGGTGCAGGTCAATCCCGGTCAGCGTTGCGTCTTGCTGATGAGCCCCCCAGATCGAGACCACGGCGAAGGCTGAGGTCAGCAGGTTGAGGGAGGGGTGAAGTTGAAGAGTCAGCTCGGTCAGGGTTTTCGGATCAGCGAGCGCTGCGCCGATCTGTTCATGGCTCAACGACTGGGCATCGGCTGCGTGATAAGCAGTGATGCGCAAGCGTTCGAGCCTGGCGACATCGGCCAGATACGGCACGCTGTTCGCCGGTTCGAAGCTGTCGATGAACTGCGCAAAACTGTCCCCGTAATCCTTGATCATCGGGCTCTGGGGCGCATTGTTGAGCAGATAGATCCCGGTCATGGCACGGAAGAACTCATTGCCGACCAATTGTTCCACCACGGGGTAGCTGTGCGCCAAAGCGTTGATCAGCGAACTCTGCACATTGTTGCGATACACCGCAAAACGGCTGGCGGGATCGGCACCATTGGCACTGATCAAGCCCTCCGGGCAGCGCAGTCGGGGATCAAGCAGAGCGGCGGAAAAAGCGGCTTGTGTGCTCAAGACCGACCTCCCGCGCACCGCAACAATTCGTCGGCCTGACGCGCCTCGGCCTGCAAGACGCTGAAGGCCGGCAACTGATTGTCGCGTTCGATCAGGGTGGCGATCGGGCCTGTTCGCTCCAGCACGTGCTGGTACAACGACCAGACGGCGTTATCGATGGGAGCGCCGTGATCATCAATCAGCAGACGGTCACCGAGGCTGTCGGTGTCTTCGGCAAAACCCGCCAGATGAATCTCGCCGACGGCATGAAGGGGCAGGGCGTCGATGTAGGCCAACGGATCGCGCCGATGATTGATGCACGATACKTAGACGTTGTTCACATCCAGCAGCAGCCCGCAGCCCGTGCGGTGGATGACTTCGCTGATGAAGCCTGCTTCATCGATTGTTGAGCGCTCGAACGCCAGGTAGGTGGCCGGGTTCTCCAGCAACATCGGGCGTTTGAGGGTGCTTTGGATTTGATCGATGTGTTTGCAGACGCGGGTCAGCGTTTCGTTGTCGTAGGCCAGAGGCAACAGGTCATTCAGGAACACCGGGCCATGGCTGGACCAAGCCAGGTGTTCGGAAAAAGCGTGGGGTTGATAGCGCTCGATGAGTGCGGCGAGGCGTTTGAGGTGCCGGGTGTCCAGCGGACCTTCGCCACCAATCGACAAGCCCACGCCATGCAGTGACAGCGGATACTGCTCGCAAATCAACCCCAGGTAATGATGAAACGGACCGCCGGCCACCATGTAGTTTTCGGCGTGGACTTCAAAAAAACCGATATCGGGTGATGAGCCGAGCACTTCACGAAAGTGCTCGGTCTTGAGCCCCAGCCCGGCGCGGCGCGGGAGCCCGAACGGTGAATGGTTCATGGTCGACACTCGGGCGGGGTCCGGATCAGGCTTTGGCTTTGAAGGCTTCCAGCTGACCGAAACCGGTCGGCGAGGTCTCGCTTGCAGTGGTGGTGCAGGTGCCTTTCGGGACGAGTTTCCAGGCGTTTGCCTGGTAGTCGGTTTTCGAGGTGCCAGCGCAGGTGGTGCCAGCGCCTGCTGCGCAATCGTTCTTGCCTTTCATGGCCACGCCGAAGCATTTTTCCATATCGTCGGCAGCATGGACGGTGGAGACAGCGGCCATGCTCAGTGCAGAACCGAGGGCCAGAGCCAGGGCGGTGGCGGACAGGGTGCGGGTGCTTGCAGTCATGGTGTTTCTCCGATTTTTGAGGTTGGGTAAGAAAGCGTTTGTGCTTGCTTACCGCTCTAGAGAAAGGTCATGGCGATGCGTTACAGCCCATCCCAAAAATTTCTACAAAACTTCAAATCACCACCAATCCCTTGTAGGAGCCGAGCTGATCGCGATAGCGGTTTGTCAGCAGACATCATTTTTGTCTGATCCACCTCAATCGCGAGCAGGCTCGCTCCCACAAGGGATCTTCATTGTCTTCGAGGTAAATGCCAGGCACAAAAAAACGGCCCGAAGGCCGTTTTTTGTTTACCGCAAAGACTCAACCACCCAGATACGCTTCGCGCACTTTTGGATCAGTCAGCAGCGCTTCGCCGGTGCCTTGCATCACCACACGGCCGTTCTCGAGAACGTATGCGCGGTCAGCAATTTTCAGCGCCTGGTTGGCGTTCTGCTCAACCAGGAACACGGTCACGCCATCCTTGCGCAGTTGTTCGATGATGTCGAAGATCTGCTGGATGATGATCGGTGCCAGGCCCAACGAAGGTTCGTCGAGCAGCAGCAGCTTGGGCTTGCTCATCAGCGCACGGCCGATGGCGAGCATTTGCTGTTCGCCGCCGGACATGGTGCCGCCGCGCTGGGCGAAACGTTCTTTCAGGCGTGGGAAAAGTTCTAGAACCTTGTCCATCTGTTCCTGATAGTCGCCCTTGTCGGTGAAGAAGCCGCCCATGGCGAGGTTTTCTTCCACGGTCAGGCGGGAGAACACTCGACGACCTTCCGGGACGACGGCAATGCTTTTGCGCATGATCTGCGCCGAGGTCTGCCCCACGAGCTCTTCACCCATGTACTTGATGCTGCCGCTGTGGGCTTGCGGCGAACCGCAAAGCGTCATCAGCAAGGTGGATTTGCCCGCGCCGTTGGCACCGATCAGGGTGACGATTTCGCCCTGACGGATTTCCACGTTGACGCTGTGCAGGGCCTGGATCTTGCCGTAGAAGGTGGAAACGTTTTCGAATTGCAGCATTTACGCTTCCCCCAGGTAGGCTTTGATCACTTCGGGATTGTCGCGGATCTGTTCCGGCGTACCGTTGGYCAGGGGCGTGCCCTGGTTGATCACGACGATGTGGTCGGAAATGCTCATGACCAGTTTCATGTCGTGTTCGATCAACAGCACGGTGACGTTGTGCTCTTCACGCAGCACGCTGATCAGCGCCTTGAGGTCTTCGGTTTCCTTCGGGTTCAGACCGGCAGCCGGTTCGTCGAGCATGAGGATCCGTGGGCGGGTCATCATGCAGCGAGCGATTTCCAGACGACGTTGCTGACCATAAGCCAGGGTGCCGGCCGGGCGGTTGGCGAACTGCGTGAGGTTGACCTTGTCCAGCCAGTATGCGGCGAACTCCATGGCCTCGCGTTCGCTTTTGCGGAACCCTGGGGTCTTGAACAGGCCGGCCAGGAAGTTGGTGTTCAGGTGACGGTGCTGGGCGATCAAGAGGTTCTCGACCGCAGTCATGTCCTTGAACAACCGCACGTTCTGGAAGGTGCGCACCACCCCTTTGAGGGCGATCTTGTGGCCTGGCAGGCCTTCGATCGGCTCGCCGTCCAGCAGGATGCTGCCGCCGCTCGGCTTGTAGAAACCGGTCAGGCAGTTGAACACCGTGGTTTTGCCGGCACCGTTAGGGCCGATCAACGCAACCACCTGCTTTTCTTTCACGGTCAGGGCCACGCCATTGACCGCCAGCAAACCGCCGAAGCGCATGCTCAGATTTTCGACTTTAAGGATCTCGCGGCTCATTTGCGCAGCTCCATGTGAGGACGTTGCATGGGCAGCAGGCCTTGAGGACGCCAGATCATCATCAGCACCATCAAGGCGCCGAACATCAACATGCGGTATTCACTGAACTCACGCATCATTTCCGGCAACAGGATCATCACCGTGGCAGCCAGCACGACGCCCAGTTGCGAGCCCATGCCACCCAGCACCACGATGGCGAGAATGGTCGCCGACTCGATGAAGGTGAAGGACTCCGGTGTCACCAGACCCTGACGCGCGGCGAAGAAGCTACCGGCGAAACCGGCGAAGCACGCACCCAGGGTGAACGCTGAAAGCTTGATGATGGTCGGGTTCAGACCCAGCGCCCGGCAGGCGATTTCGTCTTCACGCAGTGCTTCCCAGGCACGGCCCAGAGGCATGCGCAGCAAGCGGTTGATGACGAACAGGGCGAACAGCGACAACAACACCGCGATCAGGTAAAGGAAGATCACCTTGTTGATCGAGTTGTATTCCAGGCCGAAGTACTCGTGGAACGTCTGCAGTCCCTCTGCGGCCGTTTTATCGAAGGTCAGTCCGAAAAGCGTTGGCTTGGGAATGTTGCTGATGCCGTTCGGGCCACCGGTGAGGTCGGTCAGGTTACGCAGGAACAGACGGATGATTTCACCGAAGCCCAGGGTCACGATCGCCAGATAGTCACCGCGCAAACGCAATACCGGGAAGCCCAGCAGGAAGCCGAACGTCGCCGCCATCATGCCGGCAATTGGCAGGCAGATCCAGAAGCTCAGACCGTAGTAGTGCGACAGCAGCGCATAACTGTAGGCGCCGACGGCATAGAAACCGACATAGCCGAGGTCGAGCAGGCCGGCCAGACCGACCACGATGTTCAGGCCAAGGCCCAGCATCACGTAGATCAGCACCAGAGTGGCGATGTCTACCGCGCCGCGCGAGCCGAAGAACGGCCAGACCAACGCACCGATGATCAGCGCAATGATGATCCAGCGCTGGGTGGTCGGCAGGGTCAGGAAGTTACTGGCCTTGGCCGGCATCACCGGCATGTTGGGCGAGGCTTTCCAGGCTGCGCTGATTTGATGGTCGAACAACACCCGCAGGAACATCAGCACCGAGCACACGGCGATGGTGATCAGCGTTGCGTTGCTGGTGTCATGGACTTCGAGGTTGATGCCGACAATGGTCAGTTTCAGACCGAGTACCGGGTAGGCAACGGCCCACACCAGCAAGGCGCTGAACAACGCCTGTTTAAGATTCCTAGTCATACTTTTTCAACCTCCGGACGGCCCAACAGGCCGGTTGGCCGGAACAACAACACCAGAACCAATAGACCGAAAGCCACGACGTCCTTGTACTGGTCGCCGAAGATATCGGCACCAAAGGCTTCCGCTACCCCCAGCACGATCCCGCCGAGCATGGCGCCGGGGATGCTGCCGATACCGCCCAATACCGCTGCGGTGAAGGCCTTGAGGCCGACGAGGAAACCGGCGTTCGGGTTGATCACGCCGTATTGCATGCTCAACAGCACAGCCGCGATGGCTGCCAGAGCAGCACCGATGACGAAGGTCAGGGCGATGATGTTGTTGGTGTTGATACCCAGCAGGTTGGCCATCTTGATGTCTTCGGCGCAGGCGCGGCAGGCGCGACCCAGGCGAGAGCGGGAGATGAATAGCGTCAGGCCGAGCATGGCGATCAGGGTCACCACGAACACCACGATTTGCATGTAGGAAATCAGCACTTCATGTGCGCCACCTGGCCCGAAGGCAAAGTTGCCCGGAATCAGGTTGGGGATGGATTTGTCCTTGGAGTCTTGCGCCAGCAGAACGGTGTTCTGCAGGAAGATCGACATGCCGATGGCGGAAATCAGCGGGATCAGACGGTTGCTGCCGCGCAAGGGGCGGTAGGCGATCCGTTCGATGCTGTAGCCATAGGCACTGGTCACGACGATGGTCGCGAGAAAAGCGGCAGTCATCAACAGCGGAACGCTGTCGAGTCCCATCATGGTCAGCCCGGCAATGGCGATGAACGCCACGTAGGAACCAATCATGTACACCTCGCCGTGGGCGAAGTTGATCATTCCAATGATGCCGTAAACCATCGTATAGCCGATGGCGATCAGGGCATACGTGCTGCCAATGGTCAGACCATTAACCAGCTGTTGGAAAAAGTGATAGATGTCAGGCATTACAGCGCTCCTAAAAACCTGATACGCATTTCACTGGTGGAGTCATTTTCCCGCTCGAGCCCCGTGGATCTGCACCCACTTCGAATTCGAGGTTTGCCAGCGAACCGCTGATGACGGTTTTGAGATTTTCAGGTGGGGAGACTGGCGGATCACGCCAGCGCGGCCCAAAACGTTCGTAAAACAAAGCCCACGGCACGCCGTGGGCTTTATTGGCAGTCAGTATGGCAAAGCCTTACTGAGGCGAAGCTTCAGTTTTTGGTTTGCCGAAGTGCCACTCGTAAACCACAAATTTGAAGTCTTTCAGGTCGCCCTTGTCGTCGAAAGCCAGGTCGCCGGTCGGAGTTTTGAACGTGCCTTTGTGGATAGCTTCAGCCACTTTGGCAGTGTCTTCGGACTTGGCAGCCGTGATGCCGTCAGCGATCACTTCCACAGCCGAGTAGGCCGGGAACACGAACGGACCGCTCGGGTCTTCTTTCTTCGCTTTGAACGCGTCAGCCAGCGCAACGTTGGCCGGATCCTGGTCGAAGGATTTCGGCAGGGTTACCAGCAGACCTTCGGAAGCGTCCTTGGCGATCTGCGAAATGGAGTCGTTACCCACGCCTTCCGGACCCATGAACTTGGCTTTCAGGCCTTTTTCCTGGGATTGACGCAGGATCAGGCCCAGCTCTGGGTGGTAGCCGCCGTAGTAGACGAAGTCGACGTTGGCTTGCTTGAGCTTGGCGATCATCGACGAGAAGTCTTTGTCGCCGGCGTTGACGCCTTCGAACACGGCAACCTTGACGCCTTTGCCTTCCAGGGTTTTCTTCACGGCGGTGGCGATGCCTTCACCGTATTGCTGTTTGTCGTGCAGCACAGCAACGATTTTCGGTTTTACGTGATCGGCAATGTAGTTACCGGCGGCAGGGCCCTGGGCGCTGTCCAGACCGATGGTGCGGAACACCATTTTGTAACCACGAGCGGTGATGTCCGGGCTGGTGGCAGCCGGGGTGATCATGATCACGCCTTCGTCTTCGTAAATGTCCGAAGCCGGTTGAGTGGAGCTGGAGCACAGGTGGCCAACCACGAACTTGACGCCGTCGTTGACGACTTTGTTCGCGACCGCGACCGCTTGTTTCGGATCACAGGCGTCATCGTATTCAACGGCTACGAGTTGTTTGCCGTTTACGCCGCCTTTGGCGTTGATCTGTTCGATGGCCATTTTGGCGCCACTGAACTGCATGTCGCCATATTGGGCTACTGGACCGGTCTTGGGGCCGGCGATGCCGATCTTGATGGTGTCAGCTGCGAACGAATGGCTGGCAACCCCGGCCAGAACCATAGCGGCAAACAGTTTGGAAATCTGCTTAGTAGCCTTAGTCATAGTGCTCCACTCTTACTGTTGTAGTTTTTATAGTCCTGGCGCCGTAGCTGCAGAACCGGGTCAGATATCTTCGATACCTTCCGGAAAATGCCCCCGGCAACTGTACCGGTACAGTGTAGAGCGCCAATTGTTAGCCTGGGAAGCTGGCGCGAGGGGGCAAAACCTGAGGGTGTCGCTTTTTTGAAAGAAAAAGACAGAATCGCAGTGGGATGTTAGCTGGCTAATTGCTTGATTCAGCAGCATTCCTTGGCTTTCCTGCGTTTTTTCAATCGGTGACTAAATTGCATCCGGGTTTTTCTGACGGACCACCAACGTTATCATTCGCGTCGATTTCTTTTCCGGACAGGACCCATGACTCAAGAACCTAGCACCCTCTATGCCAAGCTGCTTGGTGAAACCGCATCTATTACCTGGAAAGAGCTGGAGCCGTTCTTCGCCAGGGGTGCCCTATTGTGGGTCGCCCCTGGTCTGGATTTGATCGCCGCCGCCGAGGCCGTGGCCCAGGATGAAGGCGAGAAAGTGGCTGCCTGGCTGGCCGCCGATCAAGTCGCCAAGCTGTCTGAAGCGCGGGCGCTGGATCTTTTTGAACGCGATCCAGAGCTGTGGGCCGTGGTGGTTTCGCCATGGATTCTGATCCAGGAAAGGGCGACGAGCTGAGTTGTCGCACTTAATTGGTGCGTCCTGTTCGCGACCAAAAGTGTGTAGGTGAGTAGCGTGATGGCCTGTTGCCGTGGAGAAAGGCCACAGGCGGGCCATCATCACGGTGACGTAAACGTAACGGGAACAGTTCAGTGAGCAGCTTGAGGGCTGCTTAATTGTTTCTCGATGTCGGTTTGTTGCGAATTTGAAGCCGTCATCGCGAGCAGGCTCGCTCCCACAGTAGATCGCGTTCTTTCAGGAAGAATGGGATCCCTGTGGGAGCGAGCCTGCTCGCGATTGGGGACGAAGCGGTGTCAGGCCGGTCCTATGCAGTCTTGCCAGTATGGTTGTTGAGGGAAATAACCTTGGTCTTGCCAATCCGGTGACGGTAGATCTCACGCAGGTACTTGATCGCCTTCTTCACGCAATCACGAGACAAACGAATGTCGTTGATCGAGACAAACTTGTCCGTGTCGTTGATCAGTTCGCGGTACTTCTTCTCGTACATCGGTTTGATCGCGTACCAGTTGGTATCAAGGATCTTCGCCGGGTTCTCGAATTCGTTGAGCAAGTCGTCGATCCGGTCTTCGTCGAATTCTTCATTGATGATGAAGTCGAGGATCGAGTTATCCAGCGTCTCGTCGAATCGGTACGGGTTCTTGGCAAAGCAGCGTTTGATGAACGCGACGATCAGCGTCAGGAAGTCGTCTGACAGGCACGGGCTCTTGGCGATCAGGGTGGTCAGCGACAAGTTGGCCGATGCGCCGATTACCAGCGCGTAACGCTTGAGCGTGGTGTTCGGGAACAGGCTGTTGAGGTGGGTCTTCAACCGGTTCAGGTCCATGTAGGACAGCTTGTAGTCTTTCGGCAAGGACACGATCGACACCACCGACGAGCAGTTCTTGAAGAAGTGCAGGTCGTGCAACGCCGCTGCGTCGTAACCCGAATTTTTGTATTGCTCCAGCGAGGCGCGATAGCGCTTGGATTCGATGGGCAGCAGGCTGATGCCTTCAATCGCCTGGGTAACCTTGTTGAAGTGCGGCAGGTCGATGGAGCGGAAGAACAAATCGTCGATGTTCAGGCGCTGTGGTTCTTTCTCGAAGACCTTGAATTTGTCGCTGTTTGGCGGCGGTGTTTCCGGCACCACGGACTCTGCGTAGGCAATCGCCACCGGGCCGGCGAGGCTCATGAACAGGTCGTTGGCGTCCAGGCGAATGGTTTCACCGATGTCGATGCCGGCGCGGCGAAAATAGTTCTGGTCGTAGTCCGTCGTGACCGCTTGGGCTGTCAGGATGTTGAAGATCTGCTGCGAGATGTATTGGTTGGCGTGTTTTTCCATCGCATTGACGTCAATGTTCTGGATGTTGCCGTCATCACTTTCTTCGGCATAACGCATGATGTCGTTGGAGATCAGCATCATGGCGTTCCATGGGCGGATACGCCCCATGACGCTGGCTTCGCTGCTGTCTTCGTTGTCGAAATTGTAGGAAAAGTCCCACTCTTCCGACAGGTATTTACACAGCAGGCGACCGGCGTTGATGTGCAGCGCCTCGGACATTTCGCTGCGGTGGTCGGAAATGTTCGGCAGTACGCAAATGCCGCTGGTGAAGATCGGCTCGAAGACGAAGGAATGACCGCTCTTGCTGTCATGCTCGTCCATTGGCTTGGTGTCGAACGTTTTGTTCATGTACGAGTGCTGCTGGGCCAGGCCGAACTCCGAAGCCATGCCCGAGCCGGTACCGCCGCCAGCGCTGAAAATCGAGAAATACAGGCGCGACTGGTTGGCCTTGATCCCACAGCTGTCGATCAGGTACGAGTGAATCATTTTCCAGTCCGGGCTGGAGAAATGCTGGGTGTTCTTGTTCAGGATGATCTTGGCCAGGTACTGACCGAGAATCGGTGCGTTACCGGCGCCACCGGCGTGGACTTCCGACAAGTCCATGATTTTCATTTTGCTGTAGTCGCGCAGAAAACCGCTTTTTTCGCCCTTGCGCGAGAATCGGATGCGACCGGCAATGTCTTTGTCCAGGTCGCCGAGCATCACCAGCGGTTCCACCAGGAACACCGGCTTGGCGCCCTTGTTGTTACCCAGGCGCAAGTTGTTACGAATCCATTGTGCCGGGCTGTAGCCCTTTTCCGCATAGCGTTTGTCCGGCGACAGACGGCCTTCGTTATTGAATTCGTTGAGATAAAACTTGCGGGCGTTATACACCAGCTCCGCGACGTCCAGGGCGATATTGGAGCCGCAGCGGCCCAGACCAATCAGGCAAACCGATGGGAATTCCTGGTCGCTGTGCTGCTCGCTGGCGCCTTCCAGATGAGGCGGGCGCGGGAACACCATGTCGCGCAGGCCGTCGAGGTTACCGAGGATGCGGTCGGTATTGGTTTCGGTGAAATACAGGTATTGCTGAGTGGTCAGCGGGCGCGCCGGGGTCAATGGCTTCAACGGTGAGGGGCTGTCCGCCGCAGGGCTCAGAAGCAGATCGGAGACCGCAGTGGCCGGGGTGTTTTTAGAAGTCATTGTGCGCCGTCTACCTGGTCTTGTTGATTGAGCGACAACTGTCGTCGAACCTTCACGGAATGGGGGCTCGCGTCTTTTTTTGCGCGTATTTGGCCCAAGTCTCAGGGACTCCCCTGAGCAGCAATGGGGAATCCTTTCCTTAGTCATGATGAATCGGCCAATATTCGGCGTTCTTTAATCAAAGGGAGGCTAAATGATGTCAACGCTACCTTCGTTGGGGTTCGCCGGGATCGGGCTGATGGGCCTGCCGATGTGCCGGCGCCTGTTGGCGGCGGGCTATCCGTTGGCCGTGTGGAATCGCAATCCGGCCAAGTGCGCGCCGCTGGTTGAGGCCGGTGCCCGGCTAGTGGCAACCCCCGCTGAACTGTGTCAGCACGCCGACATTGTCATGCTGTGCCTGGCAGACACCGCAGTGGTGCGTGAGGTGGTTTTTGGCCCGGCCGGGGTTGCAGCGGGCGCGAAAAGCGGTCAGTTGCTGGTGGACTTTTCCAGCCTGGAGCCCAGTGCCACACGAGTAATGGCCAGACAGTTGATCGACACCACTGGGATGAGTTGGCTGGATGCTCCGGTGTCCGGCGGCGTGGTTGGCGCCGAGGCCGGCAGCCTGGCGATCATGGTGGGCGGTGATGCAGGGGATCTGCAGCGAGTGCGTCCGCTTTTGCTGACGCTGGGCCAGCGTGTCACTCACATGGGCGGTGTCGGGGCCGGGCAGGTGACCAAGGCGTGCAATCAGATGATCGTGGCGTGCAATGCGCTGGTCATCGCCGAAGTGGTGGCGCTGGCCGAGTGTTCCGGGGTTGACGCCGGATTGATCGCCGAGGCGCTCGCCGGTGGTTTTGCCGATTCAAAACCGTTGCAGATCCTGGCCCCGCAAATGGCTCATAGCCAATTTGAACCAGTGAAATGGCATGTGCGCACGCTGCTCAAAGACCTCGACAGCGCCGTGAAATTTTCCCGCGAACAGGGTTCGGCCACGCCACTCAGTGGGTTGGCTGCACAGTTGATGCGATTGCATGGGAGCCAGGGTTACCTGGAAAAAGATCCATCGACGTTAGTGCAGATGTACCGCGAGCCAGACTAAGCCTCAGGCGATTTGTTCGTAGGGCATGTCGAGCTCCGGTTGCAAGGCCGGAAGGCCGAACGCTGCCCGGGCCGCGTCGCAATCCACGTTGGCTTCGCCATTTTCCCAGGAGGCCTCGAACTCACGGCAGGTGCTCGAACGTTCGTTGTAAATCGAGCATTTGACCTCGCTGCCGACTTCTCCCACCAGGCTGACACAGCGGGTGGGTTTGCAGTCGGTGCCGAGCATCGCCACTCGACTGGGGCTGATCGACGCGACCAGATCGTCAGGCACCGTTCCTCCGGCCGAGGAGCATTCACCCCAGAAAAAAGACACTCGGAAATGAGAACAGCAGGCACCGCAATTCAGGCATGGACTGACTTCGGACATGGGCGTTTATCTAAGGAAGAGGGGGCACGCAGGGGGGGCGGGCAAGGTCGCTATTCTAGGCTTCGCAACGGGCTTTGGAAGGGGGGGCGAAAGGTATTTTTCAACGACGGCTGGCGCCGTGAAAACACCGGCCGGATACCCGTGAAACCTGGGCCTGGCGGTCAGCAGGTCTGCTTGAATGCCATGGACTGATATCAGCCTTGCGAATAATGACAGACAGTGTTGGCAGGCCTGTCTAGATTGAAGATTCCGGGGACAGTGAGACCCCAATAACAATAAAAGAGACGGACTCATGCAGAACTCGACCCAAGCGGCGAATGCCTGGCGCATTCTGTTCCTGTTGTTTCTGGCCAACCTGTTCAACTTCTTCGATCGCACCATCCCCGCCATCATCATCGAACCGATCCGCATGGAATGGCACCTGAGCGATTTTCAGCTGGGGATCGTCGGGACCGCTTTCACCCTCGTTTATGCAATAGCCGGCCTGCCTCTGGGGCGGATGGCCGATACCGGTTCGCGCAGCAAATTGATGGGCTGGGGCCTGGCGGTATGGAGCGGGCTGACGGCGGTCAACGGGCTGGTAGGCAGCTTCTGGAGTTTCCTGATCGTGCGCATGGGCGTCGGTATCGGTGAAGCCAGTTATGCACCGGCCGCCAACTCGCTGATCGGCGATTTGTTTCCGGCCCATCGCCGGGCGCGGGCGATGGGCATCTTTATGCTGGGCCTGCCGTTGGGATTGCTGCTGGCTTTCTTCACCATTGGCGCAATGGTCAAGGCGTTCGACAGCTGGCGTGCGCCGTTCTTTATCGCGGCGGTGCCGGGGCTGATCCTGGCGATCTTCATGTTCTTCATCAAGGAGCCGAAACGCGGTGCAGCGGAAACGGTGCAGGTGTCCCAGGAGCGCATAGACCGGCCAATCCGCCGGGTGCTGGCGGTGCCGACTTTCCTGTGGCTGGTGATGGCGGGGCTGTGTTTCAACTTTGCGACCTATGCTTGCAACTCATTCCTGGTGCCGATGCTGCAGCGTTACTTCCTGATGCCATTGCAGGAGGCTGCGGTGGCAACGGGTGTGATCGTCGGCGTCACTGGCCTGTTCGGTCTGACGCTCGGCGGTTTCTTGGCCGACAAGATTCACCAGCGGGTGGCCAACGGGCGGCTGTTGTTTGCAGCGTTCAGCCTGATTATCTCGACCCTGTGCACAGCGTGGGCGCTGCATGCCGGGCGAATCGAGATTGGCGTGTTTGTGGCGGTCTTCAGTGTGGGCTGGTTGTTTGCCTATAACTTCTACACCTGCGTCTACACCGCGATTCAGGACGTGGTCGAGCCACGCTTGCGGGCCACGGCGATGGCACTGTTCTTTGCGGGCCTGTATTTGCTGGGCGGTGGTTTGGGGCCAGTAGTCGTGGGCGGTTTGTCCGACCACTTTGCGCACACGGCGATGCTGGCAGCGGGTGCCGAGCAGATGACCGAGGCGTTCAAGGCAGTGGGTTTGCATGACGCCATGTACCTGATCCCGGTGGCGTTGTTTTTCACCATGGTGTTTCTGTTTATAGCATCGCGGTGTTTTGTGCGGGATGCGAAGCGGATGAAGGAAGGGTTGGTGGCGGTGGTTGAGCCTGGGGTTGCTGTGGCGACTGCCTGAGTGCGTTGAAGGGAGTTGTCACTTTTGGTTTTTGTCTGCTGCCCGTTTAGGGGCGGCAGACATTATCAGGCCAATCACGCCCAAAAAAAGAATGACCCCGATGATACTGTTTAATGTCTCTAGCACAAATAAACCAATCACGAGTATTCCTAGAAGTGAGGAAAGTAATAGGGCGGAATGTGTAATAAAAAAAATAAGTAGCCTTAAAGGAAATGATTTGGATTTTGTAAAAAACGATAAAACAATGCCTGTGCTCGAAAGTGCGATGGCTGGAATGCCTATGGATAGCAATGCTATTGTCGACAGTAATACAACGGATAGACCAGAGGTGTCGGAAAGATCTTTCGAGTTTGGAGGGAGCTGGATTGCTGCATGAAACAAGGAAAACCAGGCGGCAATGAATAGTACAAATGAAGTTAGTAGGCGTTGGTATGGACGCATGGAGTGTTGCTCCTGTTATATGGGTTGGTCGCCGTTGTGTGCGCGACCAATTTTACTTCTAAGAATAACATCCCAGATTGTAATATGTTCTTGATAGGGGGTTAGCGTTCTATTGTGATCACATTCGTCCCCTTAATTGCTATTTGGTAGGGTTGGGCGTTTAAGTATTTTTCAACGGCGGCAAGAACGCGGGTAGCACTTTCACCTATTGCACTGCGAAAATCGCTTGGGTTAGCGTCGTAGATGTCATTGTAAGATCGAGCGCCTCCATTGAAGGACAATTTGCCGCTTTCATGTTTCATGATTGTGCCTTCAATTTTTAAAGTGATATTGCCAAGCCACATCTCGGTGAAAAAAGAGTTTGAGCCGGTATTGTACGGTACCTTGTCTAGAACAATTGCTGTTTGCCCCGTCGGAGCATTGATGAACGCCGATTCCAGCATTGGTATCGTTGTGCTGGAGAGTTTCAAACCCAAACTGTTGATATTCGTTTCAGCAGTAGCTCCTTTTCCAAAAAGGAAATGGCCAAATGCGGCAAATACAGTTAAAACCCCTCCAGACAATCCTTTGGATTCCGGAACAGACCCTGCTTTGAAGTTGTTAGTTGCATAATGCAACGCCTGGGCGGGTGACAAGTTTGGGTTCAAGCAAATATAGTTGTCGGCAAATGGAATGGTTTGCATGTCCCGCATTATGGATTGAACTATGCTGGTGGCAATTCCGTTTTTAATATAGGGTTTTTGTTCGTCGGTGATCTTTATGATCATTTCGCGCCACATACCTTGGCTGTAGTAAGCGTTGCGTTCCTGTTGTTGCGCGGTGAAAACCAGTGCAGGGTTTGGCGATGGCCAACTGACTCCTCGTGTTGATGAGGAATATCCTGGTGCAAAAGCTGTAATATCGAGGGGAGGGAGAGTTAATCCATTACTCATTGTAAAATCCTAAAATATTTTGTGGTTGTCAGTAGCGGATGCTACGTGTATCGCTGTGCTTGGTGCGGTGGTCTGTATTTTTATACTAGAGTGTTAATAGTCGGAATGGGTCTGAGAGTTGAGTAGGAAAGTTCGTTTTGAGCGCGGGGAGGGGCGACGTTAAATGTGTTTATTTGCTGTTCTATGGCTTTAACGAATTCTCCTATTCGGTTGTCAGAAATGTCCTGCGCAATTATTAGAAAGCTCCGCTTGGAAGTTTGAAATCTTGAACTGACAGAACCAAAAATTCGTACAATAAAAAAGCCCGCATCGCTGCGGGCCTTTTTTATTGACGCAGTAGATGCGGAAAATTAACCCGCCACCAACACCCGGATCGCTTCCAGTCGCAGCGCAGCCTTTTCAAGCATGGCCAACCCTTGCTCGCGCTGTTTGCGCAGGGCGACCAGTTCGCTGTCGCGTACCGTCGGGTTGACGGCTTGCAACGCTGTCAGGCGAGCCAGTTCTTCGTCGGTGTCAGCTGCCAGACGACGCTGCGCCTCGGCAACACGCTCGGCATGACGCGGGAAGATCTTCTCTTCGCCCGCGTTGATTCGTGGCGTCAACTGATCACGCTGAGCCTGGATGAACTTGTTGGCGCTCGCACGCGGTACGCTTTCCAGTTGATCGTTCAAGGTCTCGAACGACACGCGGGCCGAGAGGTCGTTGCCGTTGGTGTCGAGCAGGCAGCGCAGGGCGGCCGGTGGCAGGTAACGCCCCAGTTGCAGCGAACGCGGGGCAACCACTTCGCTGACGTAGAGCAGTTCCAGCAACACGGTGCCGGGCTTGAGCGCTTTGTTCTTGATCAGTGCCACGGCAGTGTTGCCCATCGAGCCGGACAAGACCAGGTCCATGCCACCCTGAACCATCGGGTGCTCCCAGGTGATGAATTGCATGTCTTCGCGAGACAGCGCCTGGTTGCGGTCGTAAGTGATGGTCACGCCTTCGTCGTCGCCCAGTGGGAAGCTGGCGTCGAGCATTTTTTCGCTCGGCTTGAGGATCAGCGCGTTTTCCGAATGGTCTTCGCTGTCGATGCCGAACGCGTCGAACAGGGTTTCCATGTAGATCGGCAGGGCGAACTGATCGTCTTGCTCAAGAATGTCTTCAACCAGCGCGTCGCCTTCACCCGCACCGCCGGAGTTGAGCTCCAGCAAGCGGTCACGGCCAGTGTGCAAGTCGGCTTCCAGGCGCTCACGCTCGGTGCGGGCTTCGTCGATCAGCGCTTGCCACTCGCCGTCGTCGGCCTCTTCCAGCAGCGGCAGCAGGCGCGGGCCGAACTGATGCTGCAAGGCGTTGCCGGTCGGGCAGGTGTTGAGGAACGCGTTCAGCGCTTCGTGATACCACTGGAACAGGCGCTCTTGCGGGCTGGTTTCCAGATAAGGCACATGCAGCTCGATGGTGTGCTTCTGGCCGATCCGGTCCAGACGACCGATACGCTGCTCCAGCAGGTCCGGGTGCGATGGCAGATCGAACAGTACCAAGTGGTGCGAGAACTGGAAGTTGCGACCTTCACTGCCGATTTCCGAGCAGATCAGCACTTGTGCACCGAATTCTTCATCGGCGAAGTACGCGGCGGCGCGGTCACGTTCGAGGATGTTCATGCCTTCGTGGAACACCGTGGCCGGAATCCCGGAACGAACGCGCAGGGCATCTTCCAGATCCATGGCGGTTTCGGCGTGGGCGCAGATCACCAGTACTTTGGTGCGCTTGAGCATCTTCAGGGTGTCGATCAGCCACTCGACACGCGGGTCAAACTTCCACCAGCGCTCTTCTTCGTTGGCGTCCGGTTGGGCCTGGAAGCTGACTTCCGGGTACAACTCGGCGTGATCGCCCAGCGGCAGTTCGAGATATTCGTCAGGGCACGGCAGCGGGTATGGATGCAGCTTGCGCTCCGGGAAACCCTGCACAGCGGCGCGGGTGTTACGGAACAGYACGCGGCCAGTGCCGTGGCGGTCCAGCAGTTCACGCACGAGGCGGGCGCTGGCTTCGGTGTCGCCGTCGTTCACGGCGGCCAGCAGGGCTTCGCCTTCGTTGCCGAGGAAGCCGTGAATGGTCTTGTGTGCTTCAGGCGACAGACGCCCCTTGTCCAGCAGTTCCTGAACGGCTTCGGCCACCGGGCGATAGTTTTCGCTCTCGGCACGGAAGGCGGCCAGGTCATGGAAACGGTTCGGATCGAGCAGGCGCAGACGGGCGAAGTGGCTGTCCTGACCCAGTTGTTCAGGGGTCGCGGTTAGCAACAGCACGCCGGGAATGGTCTCGGCGAGCTGCTCTACCAAGGTGTATTCCGGGCTGGCGTTGTCTTCATGCCACACCAGGTGGTGGGCTTCGTCGACGACCATCAGGTCCCAGCCGGCGGCAAACAGCGCGTCCTGGGCTTTCTCGTCTTCGACCAGCCACTCAAGGGCAACCAGCGCGAGCTGGGTGTCTTCGAACGGGTTGGTGGCATCGCTTTCGATGAAGCGTTCTTCGTCGAACAGCGCGACTTGCAGGTTAAAGCGACGGCGCATCTCGACCAGCCACTGGTGCTGCAGGTTCTCGGGAACCAGGATCAGCACGCGGTTGGCGCGGCCCGAGAGCAGTTGGCGATGGATCACCAAACCGGCTTCGATGGTTTTACCCAGGCCTACTTCGTCCGCCAGCAGAACACGCGGTGCAATGCGGTCGGCGACTTCGCGGGCGATGTGCAGTTGGTGCGCGATCGGTTGCGCACGTACGCCACCGAGGCCCCAAAGCGCGGACTGCAATTGGCGGCTGGTGTGTTCCAGGGTGTTGTACCGCAGGGAGAACCAGGCCAGCGGGTCGATCTGCCCGGCGAACAAACGGTCGCTGGCCAGACGGAACTGAATGAAGTTCGACAGCTGGGTTTCCGGCAGGGTCACCCCTTCGTTCTGCGCGTTGAGGCCGTGGTAGACCAGCAGGCCGTCGACGTCATCGACTTCCTGGACCGTCAGTTTCCAACCTTCGAAGTGAGTGATCGAGTCACCGGGCGAAAACCGCACGCGGGTGAGGGGCGCATTCCTTAGCGCGTACTGGCGAGTTTCGCCAGTGGCCGGATAGAGCACGGTCAACAAGCGGCCGTCCTGTGCCAGAACGGTGCCTAAACCCAGCTCGGCTTCGCTGTCACTGATCCAGCGTTGCCCCGGTTGATACTGCTGCGCCATGCTGCCTGACTCCCACCTTGAAAAAGCGGGCTATCTTAACGGAATGAGACCTTCAGGGCCAAAGGACTCTCAGAAAAACTCGCAGTCTTACGTTAGCCCAACGAAACCATGCCCGCAGGCCAGGGCACCCATTCGTGCCAAACGGGTCACAGTTTGCGACCGATGGCTCAAGTCGCCATCCCCGCGGCCGACAGCCTGCTGACAGGAGACTACTCATTATGCTGCCACCGATGCTCCCCTTGAGTGCCGTGCCGATCACCTCACAGCAGGACCCGATTCGCCAGCGCCCGGACATTGCGCCGGTGGTGCCGGTGCAGGAAAGCTCCAACGAAAGCACGATCGACTTGCAGCAGCGCGATCCTGAGGAAGCCGCTTTTCAGTTGCACGAGGAACAGCGCCGCAAGCTGGAGCGCGAGCGTCGCCGTCGCGAGGCCGATCAAGATCCGGAGGAGCATCTGGCAATTCCCGGTGACGAACTGAATGCCGACAACACGGTGCCGGTGGCGCCGTTGATGGAAGATCAGCCGCGTCAGGGCTTGTGGGTCGATATTCAGATTTGAGGTTGCGGCTGGTCAGCGCGGCCGTCAGACCGCATTATTGCAACAACCCGGTCAAACGATGCACAGAGCACTATGAGCCAAGACGATAAGCTGATTGATCTCAATGCTGAACGCGCCAAGCGGGTTCACGACCTTAATGAAAAACGTCTGAACGAAGTTCGTCAGGCGTTTGAGCAGGCGATGCCATTGGGCAAGGCCAAGAAGAAACCGAAGAACAAGCCGAAAAAGCGTTGAAGTACCCTGCATCTTTTGATGCAGGTCAGTTATTTCCCCTCCTTTACGTCCGGTCTAGGGCGACATTGATCCAGGTCAATTTTCTTATCTGCCTGTTTGGTTAACTTAGCCCTATCGCAACAGCGCAAGACCTGGAGGCCAGTCATGTTTTTCGACAACGTGGTGTTCGCCGGAGTGCTGACTGTCAGCCTCATGGTTATGTTTTTCGCAGGATTAGGACTTTTTATCTGGAAAGATTCGCACAAGCGCAAGTCGTAGTTCTTTCCGGAAGTAGTGAGCACGCAAGGCATTTTGGGCAACTTATGGTTGCCCTTTTTTTTTGCCTGCGATTTCGATCTGGCAATACAAAGCCTTGTGGGAGCGAGCCTGCTCGCGATGAGGCCATAAAGTTCAACATCTATG
>NZ_JBFUKU010000064.1:0-23472 GCF_056400685.1 Pseudomonas sp. P5_A12
GCATGCTGGTGTTCATTCCGGTGGTCGGTGAGTTCGTGATTCCGGAACTGCTGGGCGGCCCGGAGACGCTGATGATCGGTCGCGTGCTGTGGCAAGAGTTCTTCAACAACCGCGACTGGCCGGTGGCGTCTGCACTGGCGGTGGTAATGCTCTTGATCCTGATTGTGCCGATTCTGCTGTTTAACCGCAGCCAGGCCAAAGAAATGGAGGCACGGGGATGAAACGCTTCGGATTTTCAAAGTTCATGCTGATTTTCGGCTTGTCGTTCATCTACTTGCCGATGCTGATCCTGGTGATCTACTCGTTCAACGCCTCGAAATTGGTGACGGTGTGGGGCGGCTGGTCGTTCAAGTGGTACGCCGGTTTGCTCGACAACACGCAACTGATGGGCTCGGTGGTGCGTTCGCTGGAAATCGCCTGCTACACGGCGGTGGCAGCGGTTGCACTGGGGACGTTGGCGGCGTTTGTGCTGACCCGCGTCACGCGCTTCAAAGGTCGCACGCTGTTCGGTGGCCTCGTGACGGCGCCACTGGTAATGCCGGAAGTGATCACCGGTCTGTCGCTGTTGCTGCTGTTCGTGGCCATGGCGCAGATGATCGGCTGGCCGATGGAACGCGGCATCGTCACCATCTGGATCGCGCACACCACGTTCTGTGCGGCGTATGTGGCAGTGGTGGTGTCGGCACGGTTGCGTGAGCTGGACCTGTCCATCGAAGAAGCGGCCATGGACCTCGGGGCCAAGCCATTCAAGGTGTTTTTCCTGATCACCATTCCGATGATCGCGCCCTCGTTGGCGGCCGGCGGCATGATGTCGTTTGCCCTGTCGCTGGATGACCTGGTGTTGGCGAGCTTCGTGTCGGGGCCGGGTTCGACGACCCTGCCGATGGAAGTGTTCTCGGCGGTGCGTCTGGGGGTCAAGCCTGAGATCAACGCCGTGGCCAGCCTGATTCTGTTGGCGGTATCGATTGTGACCTTCATGGTCTGGTACTTCAGCCGCCGCGCCGAAGCCACCCGTAAACGTGCGATCCAGGAAGCGATGGACCAGACCGCCAGTGAATCGTGGCAACAACCTAATAAGCAAATGGCTGGAGCAACGGCTTAAGGGCCTGTAGCACGCCCCCCCTTGTAGCAGCTGGCGAAGCCTGCTGCTACAAGGGGGGCGCCTAGACTGCAAATGTTTTGCGTATTTGAATAAAAAAGAATGGAGTTGTACCGATGAAAATGTTTGGCAGGACTCTGCTGACACTGTCCTTATTGGGCGCAATGGCTACCGGCGCCCAGGCCAATGACAAGGTACTGCGCGTCTACAACTGGTCGGATTACATCGCCCCGGACACCGTCAAGAAGTTCGAAGACGAGACCGGCATTCGCGTGACCTACGATGTGTTCGACAGCAATGAAACCCTTGAGGCACGCCTGCTCGCGGGCAAATCCGGCTACGACATCGTCGTGCCGTCCAACAGTTTCCTGGCCAAGCAGATCAAGGCGGGTGTCTATCAGACACTGGACAAATCGAAGCTGCCAAACTGGAAAAACCTCAATCCGGTGCTGCTGAAAAACGCTTCTGCCAGCGACCCGGATAACGCCCATGCCTTCCCGTACATGTGGGGCTCGATCGGCATTGGTTTCAACCCGGCCAAGGTCAAGGAAGTGCTCGGCGCCAACGCACCGACCCACTCCTGGGACTTGCTGTTCAAACCGGAAAACGCCGAAAAACTCAAAGCCTGCGGCATCAGCTTCCTCGACTCGCCCACCGAAATGCTACCGGCCGCCCTGCACTACCTGGGCTACCCGGTGAATTCACAAGACAAAGGCCAGATCGCCGAAGCTGAAGCGTTGTTCATGAAGATTCGCCCTTCCGTGGCGTACTTCCATTCGTCGAAGTACAWCTCCGACCTGGCCAACGGCAACATCTGCGTGGCAGTCGGTTATTCCGGTGACGTCTTGCAAGCCAAGGCCCGTGCCCAGGAATCGGGCAACACGGTGCAGATCGACTACAGCATCCCGAAAGAAGGCGCCGGCAGTTTCTATGACATGGTCGCCATCCCTCGGGACGCGGCAAACGTCGAGAACGCCTACCTGTTCATGAACTTCCTGATGCGCCCGGACATCATCGCCGAGATCACCAACAACATCGGCTACAGCAACGCCAACGCGGCGGCAACACCGTTGGTGGATGAAGCGATTCGCGATGATCCGGGCTCATATCCGCCCCAGGACGTGATGGCGACGCTGTATGCGATTCCGGATATGCCGATCGGGATTCAGCGAGTGATGACCCGGGGCTGGACGCGGGTCAAGCTCGGGAAGTAATGATCGTTCCCACGCTCCGCGTGGGAATGCAGCCCGGGACGCTCCGCGTCCCTTTCCACAGCCGAACGCGGAGCGTCCGCGAAGGCATTCCCACGCAGAGCGTGGGAACGATCAGTGCCAAAGTTTTCCGTTCCCGCAGCGCCTTACCACCGCTGCACGCTCCCTGCAGCAGAACGGCCTCACCTGGCTCCTCGGTTAAGGTGAATTCGGGCGCCCTCCTCGGGCGCCTTTTTTTATGCGGGCACCAGCGGCCATTCGGCCAATGCCCGATAACGCCCCTTGTGCGACTCAAACAACACAAAGCGATCAGCCCGCAGGAAAAACTCCGGCGGCGTCGCGGACTCGGGCACCGGCAGCCGGTAGTCGCGCATCAAGGTCAAATGCGGTCGAAACTCCTTCGGCGCATCTTCAAACCCAAACGGCAACATCGCCTGTTCCAGCGCATACACCAACCGCAATAACGCCGGCGGCGCCTGCTCCGGTGCCAGCACCAACACCCCAGCCCTGCGCCAGACATCCAGCCGGTCAAGCGCCAACTTCAACGGCACACCCGGCACGCGAACCTTCGCGGCGGCGGCGCAGATATCGGCGATCTGCGCCACACCCACCGCGCCCAAAAACTTCAACGTCAGGTGAAAGTTTTCCACTGGCACCGGGCGCCCGCTGTGCAGTTCAAGCGCGCTGCGCCATTGGGCAATCGCCTTGCGTTGCTCGGGCGGGCAATTCAGCGCAAAAAACAGCCGTTTGAGTGGTTCATGGGATTCGTCGCTCACGCCTGGCACCTCCTGACATGCACGTTATAGTTGAACCAACCGAAAACAACGGGAGGGGGCCATGCGGCAGATCATCAGCAAAGAGCCATGGTGGGCGATGCCACCGCAACCGGGTCAGGATGAGTCCGAGCTGGAATGGGGCTGGCTGGTTCACTATAGCGAAGGTGAGCCACGTTTCGAGTTCGTCAGGGAGCGGCCGACCGACAACGAGATCCGTAATCGCAAGAGTTGCCGGATCACCCCGAGCGCGGAGTGATCCGGCAGGTTGTTTCAGGCCTGATAGATGATGTTGAAGCCGCCGAAGATTATTCGCTGACCATCGAACGGCATTGAATTGACGTCCGGTTGCATGCGCGGGTCGGCCATCATTTTCTGCATGCCGGCATTGCGGGTCTGCTTGTCCGGCCAGACGATCCAGGAAAACACCACGGTTTCGTCTTCCTTGAGTTTCACCGCCATCGGAAACGAGGTCACTTTGCCGTCCGGCACATCGTCGCCCCAGCATTCAACAATGCTCAAGGCGCCGTTTTCCTTGAAAATCGCGCTGGTGATTTCGGCGTGCTTCTTGAATTGCTCGCGATTGGCGGTCGGTACGGCAATCACACAACCATCGACATAAGACATGGTCATTCTCCTGTGGGGGATTGAGGGTCGAGGTGCTGGTTAGTCGATTCCGTCGGACTCCAATCGACAGATCCGCTGACCGAATCGACCGGCGGTGCTTCGGCACTGACCGCCAGATTGCCCTCGATCTGCCCCGCCATGTACAGCGTCCCTGCCATCACGCCAGTCGTCGGATTCTGCACTAGCTTCAGCCAGGCCTTGTCGAACGTATTGCCCAGGCTGCTGCGAATCAGCGCCTCGCTGTCGGGTCGGTCGGCGGCCTGGATGAGCGCGCGGATCCCGGCCACCCCGACGGTGATCAAGCCCCCGGCCAGTTTCCCGGCAGCGGCGGCCACCGCACTGGCGGCCCCGCGCGGGGCCATTTCGGCTTCCATGCGCTGACTGGCGCGCTTGGCCACGGGCGCCATGGCGGTGTCCGTCGAACCGACCCCCTTGTCGCCACCCGCCYTGTGAATCTTGTCGATCAGCGCTGCGTAAGCTGGCAGTGAATCCAGCGGTTGCGTACGCACGACCTGGTAAAGCGAGGCATTGCGCGCGGGCGGTGGCCCGAGGTCAATGGCGGGGATTTTCTGGATGCGGCCATTGAGCTGGGCCATCGGGATGCCGTGACGCTTGGAAATTTTCTGCAGCTCTTCCTGAAGAATGTCCACGTAGAACGCCGTGGAGTTGCCGAGAATTTGGTCGGGATCAATCTCGACCGCGACCGGCGCCAGCACGCGTTCCTGGTATTGCTCCAGCAAGTAGCCTGCCAGGCGCTTGGACGAGGCATCCTGCTCGCCCTTGGCACTGAGGGTGTACCAGCTGACCTTCATCGACAACCATTCCTGGGTCCAGTAACTGCTGAACCAGGGGATGAAGTTCTCTTCGGTGAGTTGGTAGACCCGTGTGCGCCAGTAATCCATGGCCCCGCGTGAGTAGATTCGCGTCTGCTCGGTGGCCGATTGCGACGCCGCGACGATTTCGCGATCCACCTGTCGCCAAGTGCTATCGGACACGACCACCACAACCGCCGCCACCTCCGGGGCACGCTCAGGCGTGGCGCATCCCGCCAACACCATCAGCACGGCGACGATCAGCGAACGCAGGTTCAAGATCGCGATTTCCTACAGTCGCCCTCGGGCAGAATGCCCGAAACTCAAAGGCCTATTGTTTGGAGTATAGGTGGCGGTATTTGTTCGCCGTGGGTTGGATAGCGAGTTTGAGGGCCTCATCGCGAGCAGGCTCGCTCCCACAGTTTTGAACTCATCGCGATCCAAATGTGGGAGCGAGCCTGCTCGCGATGAGGCCCACAAGAACACCATCATTAACATCGATATTCACCATCGCGACGAATGCCTTCCGCACCAACCCCCTCAGGCGCACGATCACCCAATACCAACCCAAACCCCGCCTCGGAGGGCCGCATCATGTTGATCCATCTCCTGACCTGCCTGGCCCTGACCGCCGTGACGCTGACGCTTTTTTCCCGTTTCATCCTGGACATCGGCCAGACCGAGGAGCACCCGTCATGATCCACTCCGTCAGCCTGGCCGTGAGCTTCCCGGTATTTGGCACTAACTTCTACGCGCAAGATTTCGTGTCGCGCAAAGAACTGTCACTGGTGTTCGACGCGAACTTCGAGGCGTTGCTGATGCCGGCAGCGGCCAACCACTTCAACAACGAAGTGGTCGGGCTCAATGATCAGTTCCGCTTTCTCAATGACGTGCTGGTCGAACACCTGCTGGAGATCGAGCTGGCCCAGAGCGCACCCCGCTCGTCGCGTCAGTTTACGTTCTAGGAAGACACGGGCCGACGAACGGCCCGCACCTTGCCGCTATTGCCACCGCCACAGAAAAACCGCTCGGCGCCGTCCGACTCAAGACCTGACACCCCCACCCCTGGCGGCATTTCGACGGCCTCCAGGACTTTGCCGGTGATCGGGTCAATTCGCCGCAACTCACTCTGATCTTCCTCCCACGTGCCATGCCACAGATCGCCGTCCACCCAAGTCACCCCGGTGACAAAACGATTGGACTCAATGGTGCGCAGAATCGCCCCGGTGTCGGGGTCGATCTGATGGATTTTGCGCGCCCGGTACTGACCGACCCACAGCGTGCCTTCCGCCCACGTCAGCCCCGAATCAGCGCCACCGCCAGGCGCCGGGATGGTGGCAAGTACACGGCCGCTTTGCGGATCGATCTTGTGGATGTGTTCGCCGGCAATCTGGAACAAGTGCTGGCCGTCAAAGGCGGTTCCTGCGTCTGCGGCAACGTTGATTGAACCCGTTGGTTGTCCACTTTCCGGATCGAGGGCGTTGAGCTTTTCTCCGGAAGCAAACCAGACGCGCCGGCCGTCAAACGAGACGCCATGCACGCTGTCGACGCCGGGAAACGGGCCGTATTCACGGATGATTTCAGCAGTTGAACGTTTCATGGTTGCATCCTCTTCACTGGGTGTGTGGAGTGGATCCTAATCACCCGGCAACAACGCCGTGAGTAACAATGTCGTCGCGAATCCCGGCAACGGAGGTGTCATCCAGCGCCGGGCGCGGCCACGGCCAAACGCCTGCACTTTGCCGACGACCGCCAGTGCATCAAGTGCCCGTTGCACGCTGCGCTGACCGGTGCCCAGCGCCATTGCCAGGGCCGAACTCGACCACGACTCACCATCTGCCAGAAACGCCAGCAGCGCCGCGTGCTGCTCCTCCACCGGTCGCGCCAGCACCACGACGTCCGGCGACACCAGGGCAAAGCCGCGCTTCGTCGCGGTGACCCCGGCCAGCGGCCGAAGCGCCGCACGCAGCCGTCCGACCTCGACGCGCAACCGCGCACGATGGGATTCATCACTGAGTTTCAAACGAAAAGCATAGGCGATGAGTGTTTCCCGGGGGACATCGGCGGGCCAGGCTTCGGCCAATGCCCGCGCGAGTGTGAACAGCACCGGACGCCTGGCCAGGGACACCGACATGCCAGCGCCGCGCACCACGTAACGACATGCATCGACCACCAGCGAGGTTGAGGTGAGCAGCGTTTCCACCTCATCCAACATCAGCGGCCGCGCCTCGCCACGGCAGATCAACCGGGCTGCGGGGGCGTCCATCACGTGAGCGACATTGTCGACTTCGGCGCTGAGCGCCGGGATCCCGGCCTCGCCTGCAAAGCGTTCGGCCCGCTCCAGCGCAGACCGCGCTTTTTTGATCTCCAGTCGGCGCATCGCGATGCCGGCCACCACCAACTCATGCGCGGCGCGCAGGGCCGGCGGCAAGGGCGCCGGATCCAGCCGGGCAAGCCGTTCCTCGACCTGATCGAGATGGCCGATCAGCAACAACCGGCGGATCTCCAGATACCGCGCGTGGGCCGCATTCACCCAATCCCCATGGGCTTCGAGCGTTGCCCGCGCTGTGTCGAGGGCTTTTTCCGGCCAGCTCAAATCGCGAGCCGCCAAGGCAATTTCGGCTTCGGCCACCACACAGCGCGCCCGGGCCATGGGCTCTTTCGAACCAAATGCCCGCCCCGCCCGTTTGACCAGCGCCTTCGCGCGTTCCAGATCACCGAGTTGCGCCATGGCGATGCCGCGCAGTGCCAGCGCGGGCGCATCGTCGCGCAACGCAACCCGATTCAACGCCCCAAGCGGGTCACCCGCCGCCAGTGCACGGGCGGCGGCGGTGATCAGCGAGTCCATGTGAGTCGCGCCACAGTGGTCACTCCCAACGTTTGATGTCCGCTGGTTAGTCTATCTCACACCGTCGGCTTGCCCCGGTTCGGTGGTGCATGTGGGGGATTCTCTAAATTCTTTTTAGGTTGTACGATGACCGATGAGTCACCCCACATCCATAACAACAAGGAAACACCTATGAAGAATGTCAAACTGCTGGTCGGTTTCTTATGCCTCTTCAGTGGCTACGTCGCGGCCGCCGCGGCGCCGGGCGAGAAAGAAGTCGCTAGCGCCGTCGACCATCTGACCCAGGCCATGCTGCACAAGAACATTCCCGAGCTTAAAGAACTGACGGCCGAGAACCTGACCTACGGGCATTCCAGCGGCAAGGTTCAAGACAAGACTGACTTCATCGCCGATATCGAAACCGGCAAAAGTGCCTTCAAAACCCTGGAAATGCAGAACCAGACCATCAACATCTCTGGTGACACAGCGCTGGTTCGCAATCATTTTTCGGCACTCGCGCTCAAGGGCACCGAAGTGGTCCCGACCGAAATCGAGAACTTCCAGATTTGGCAAAAGAAGGGCGACAAATGGCTGCTGGTCGGCCGCCAGGCTTTCCGCATCTAGCTTTCCATATACAAAAAAACATCCCGCCCAAGATCACTTGAGCGGGATTTTTCTATGTTTCAAAGCAGCGCTGTCAAGCCACCGGGATCATCGGATCCGCAGCGGCCAACGCGCTGGCACGATCAGCTGCCGGCGGGTAGATCCACACGGTATTGATCTGGGTTTTGAGCTCTTTGCCTTCCTGCTTGACCAGCTTGACCTGACGATCCCAACCCTCGGTGTAGACCGCGCCCCAGGCGCCCAGATCCAGGCACGTCACGTACTTGGGTTGGCTGTAAGGCGTCGGGTCCACGCCCAGAATGTGCGCCGCCACGTTATTACCGGCGTGACGCCCCAGCGAGATGGCGTGCTGGCAGGTCATCATTGCGTAATTGCCAATGTCATCGCAGGCCGCGTAAGCCACATCGCCCGTGGCATAGATGTCGTCCTGGCCGATGACTTTCAGATGACTGTCCACGTGTAGACGGCCCTGGCCATCACGCTCGGCAGGGATTTGCTCAGTCAGCGAGCTGGCTCGTACACCGGTGGTCCAGACCACGGTTTTGGCGTCGATGCGTTGGCCATCGGCCAAAGTCACGCCGTTTTCGTCGACGGACACCACTGACGACTTCAATTGCCACTTCACCCCCAGTTCCGTGCTCGCTTCGGCAATCGACTGGCTGATTTCGGCGCCCATCGAAGCCCCGACCTTTTCGACACGGTCGACGATGATCACTTCAATGTCGGCACCCTCACCGAGAATTGCCCGCAGACGCGCCGGCATTTCAGTCGCCGTTTCAATCCCGGTGAACCCACCGCCCGCCACCACCACGGTATTGCGGGTTTTGCTGTCTGGCAGGTTGGCCAGGGATTTGAGGTGGTTTTCCAGACGCACGGCTTGTTCAATCTGGTCCACATCAAAGGCATGTTCGACCACGCCCGGGGTGATCGGCAGGGCCAGGCGGCTGCCGGTCGCCAGAACGAGTTTGTCGTAGCTGCACGTCTGCCGGGTGCCCGAAGCATCGATATAGCCCAMGCGTTTTTGCTGCACGTCGATGGTGTCTGCGGCGCCCTTGATGAACTTCACACCCACGGCATCGAACAGCTCACCGATCGGTGCAGCCAGTTGATGAGCGTTCGGCTCGTAGAAGCGCGGACGCACGCGCAGCTCGGCCTGAGGCGCCAGTACCGTGACCTCTACGCCGTTGTGATCATGCAGGTCGAACAGGCGTGTTGCGCTCAACGCCGTCCACATGCCGCCGAAACCTGCGCCGATGACCAGAATGTGCTGTTTCATGGTTTTAACTCCGAGGATGACCCAAGACATAACTCGTTGCCGAGCAGACATCGGCGACTATAGTGATCCGAGTTACAGCCTGCAATACCCAATTAACAATGGTTACTATCGCCAACACTGATACCTCGACAACCCCGAATAGGCTTTAATCATTAAGCAACACCGGGCAGCTAGCCTCGCCAGCGGATCATTGCTCCCCTAACCATCGGCTGATAATATTGGCGACTCATTCAGTCGGAGATCCAGATGTCTCTTTACAGCGCAGGCGTTGAATACGGCATTCATTGCCTGATTTTTTTGGTGGGCGATTCCGGCGACAGCCGTGAGGCGAGCGTGCGCGACCTGGCCGAGTTGCAAGGCGTGCCCCTGGATTACCTGGCCAAGATTTTCACCCGGCTGGCCAAGGCAAAACTGGTGATCGCCACCGAAGGCGTGCGCGGCGGGTTCAAACTGGCGCGGCCGGCGGATGAAATCAGCGTGCTGGATATCGTCAAGGCCATTGATGGCCAGAAACTGATTTTTGATTGCCGCGAAATTCGTGGGCGCTGTGCCGTGTTCGACGGCGCCCCACCGGCGTGGGCCCTCGACGGTCCTTGCTCGGTGCACGCCGTCATGATGACCGCGCAAAAACGCATGGAAGACGCGCTCGCCCAGCAGACCATTCTCGATTTGGCCAGACGGGTCGCACGCAAAGCCCCGACCGAATTCGGTGCTCAGTTGAACACCTGGATGAATGATCGGCGGGAAAAGAAAACCGCCAGCAGTGCGCCGGTTGAGGAGGAGCAAATCATCCCGACGACGGAAATCTCCGACTGACGATTCAGCTATGGGCAAACCGGATTAGAGCGCTCTATGATTGAACCCAATGACCACCTCCGCTCCGATCCGCTCACCCTGCCCGCCCGGCGCCTGCATCTGCGGGCGTGACCCGTTGCTGGAAACACCGGGGGCGGACGTGCGCATCCTGTTCCTGACCCGTCAGGAAGAAAAACGTCTGCTCGACCGACTGGAAAATCTTCAGAGCCTGGCCGACCTCGAACGCCTGCAACAGCGGATGTATGAGCAATTGGGCATCCGCGTCGAGATCGTCCCCAGCTTCAACGAAGTGCGCACCATGCGCGGCATCGGCATCACCCTTGGAGAGCAACCGGGGCTATGCCGCAAAACCCGCCAGTCGATCCCGGCCGCCATTCGCCGCAGCCTGGAAAATCGCCCGGAAATCGCCTACGACATCCTCAACGCCAACGACCTGTTGCGGGATGCGTAAGGTCAGCATCAATGAAAACTACAAGTTCGCCCATGTTTCGCGAGTGAAACAGGTGCCGGGCGTGACGTTGTTCAATCCTTGAAAAGACCATTAAAGAGGATCAGCGGTCGTACACGCACGGCCGGGCGCTGCTATGCCTTCACTGGGGACAAAGGGGGTTCAGCGTAACCGTGGTCCCGGCGCCAGCCAGGTGCGCGAAGACAAACAGGTGCCAATCCGTATCAGGAGGTGGCCTATGTTATTCGTTGTCAGTTGGTCGATTAACCCGGAAAACCGTAACAAGGCGATCGAGCGCTTTCTCAAGACCGGGGGTGTTCCACCCAAAGGCGTCAAGATGCTCGGACGCTGGCATGCCGTAGGCAGTTCGAGCGGTATGGGTGTGCTAGAGGCGAGTGATCTGGTGCCCATCCAGCAATGGGTGCTGGAGTGGAGCGACATCATGAAAATGGACGTCCATGCGGCATTGACCGATGAGCAGGTGGCGCCGCTGTTGGCAGCCACTACCGGTTAGTAGAAGGCATCGGGGCGGTGGTTCACCGCCCCGTTCCTGGTGTTGGCCTATTTCACTTTGCGCAACAAAAAGTGCGACAGCGCCGGGATCAGCACCAACGCCCCGACCATGTTCCAGATGAACATGAAGGTCAGCAGAATGCCCATGTCCGCCTGGAACTTGATCGGCGACCAGGCCCAGGTGATCACACCGGCAGCCAGCGTTATCCCGACCAACGCCACCACTTTGCCGGTGAACGCCACGGCATTGCGATAGGCCTCTGTCAGCGACAACCCGGCACGTTGCTGCGCCAGTTGCACACTCAACAGGTACAACGCGTAATCCACGCCGATCCCCACACCCAGGGCAATCACTGGCAACGTGGCGACTTTGACGCCCATGCCGAGCCAGACCATCAAGGCTTCGCACAGTATCGACGTCAGCATCAAGGGCACCACCGCCACCACCACCGCACGCCAGCTGCGGAAGGTGATGAAGCACAACACAATCACCGCGCCATACACATACAGCAGCATGGTGCGGTTGGCATCGCGCACGACGATGTTGGTCGCTGCTTCAATCCCGGCGCTGCCGGCAGCAAGCATGAACTGACGCTCGCCGTTGCTGTGCTCACGGGCGAAGGTTTCGGCCACTTGCACCACGCGGTCGAGGGTTTCGGCCTTGTGGTCCGACAGGTACGCCACGATAGGCATCATCGAGCAATCGTTGTTGAACAGGTCCGGGCTGCTGACCGAGGCCTGCTGGGCGCCGTAGTTCAGCACGTCCTGATTGCGCGCGATGGTCAGCATCTTCGGGTTGCCTTCATAGGAACCCGCCGTGATTTGCCGCACGGCGTTGGTCAGCGACACCGTGGTTTGCACGCCCGGTACTTGCTGCAACAGCCAGGCAAGGCGATCGGCCTCCACCAATGACTCGTATTTCAGGCAGCCTTCGGTCGGGGTCTTGAGCATGATTGCGAACTGGTCGCTGGACAGCGAGTAGTTGGCGGTGATGTAGGCGTTGTCGCGGTTGTACCGCGAGTCCGAACGCAACTCCGGTGCACCGGGGTCCAAGTCCCCGATCTTCAGATGATGGCTGACGGCAATCCCGCCCACTGCCAACACACCCGCCACGCTCACCGCGATGGTGGCCCAGCGGCGCTCGGTGAACTTGTCGAGAAAACTCCACAGCGCGCCGATGCCTTTGCCGCGCAGTTCCTTGTTCTCGGCGCGCAAACTGCGCTCCGCGGCCTTGCGGCTCACGCCCCAGTACGACAGCAACACCGGCAGCAGCACCAGGTTGGTGAAGATCAGCACCGCGACGCCAATGCTCGCCGTGATCGCCAGATCCTGGATCACCGGAATGTCGATCAGCATCAACACCGCAAAGCCCACGGCATCGGCCAGCAACGCGGTGAGTCCAGCGAGAAACAGACGACGGAAGGTGTAGCGCGCGGCAACCAGTTGATGAGTGCCGCGCCCGACGTCCTGCATGATCCCGTTCATCTTCTGCGCACCGTGGGACACGCCGATGGCGAACACCAGGAATGGCACCAGAATCGAGAACGGGTCCAGCGAAAAGCCGAACAGCGCGACCAGACCCAACTGCCAGACGACCGCGATCACCGAGCACAGAATCACCAGCGCCGTACTGCGTACGCAACGGGTGAAGTAGAAGATGATCGCCGTGGCAATCACGGCGGCGACACCGAAATACAGCATGACCTGCATCAGGCCGTCGATCAGGTCGCCGACCAGTTTGGCAAAGCCGATCACCCGAATCTTGATCGGGCCTTTGCCCTCTTCGCCCGTTACCCGGACGCTGCCTTCGAATTCGTATTTGTCGCGCAGTTTCTCTTCGAGGGTTTTCGAGAACTGGTGATAGTCGATGGCCTGCCCGGTGACCGGGTCTTTCTCCAGCAGCGGCACGAAGATCATGCTCGACTTGAAGTTGTTGCCGATCAGGCTGCCGACAATGCCCGACCGGGCAATGTTCTGCCGCAGCTGCGCAACGCTTTGCGCCGAGCCGTCATAGGAATCGGGCATCACCGGGCCACCCTGGAAGCCTTGCTCGGTGACTTCGGTCCAGCGCACGGCCGGGGTCCACAGCGACTTCATCCAGGCCCGGTCGACGCCCGGCGTGACAAACAGTTCGTCGTTGATCTCTTTCAAGGCATCGAGGTAGTGCGGATCGAAAATGTCGCCGTTGCTGCTCTCCACCACAACCCGCACCGCGTTACCCAGGCCGCGCAGGGCCTGACGGTTTTCCAGGTAGTTCTGGATGAAGGGCTGGCTCTGCGGGAGCATCTTCTCGAAGCTGGCATTGAGCGTCAGCCGGGTGGTGGCGAAGAAGCTCAGTGCAATCGTCACCAGCAGGCAGGCCAGTACCACCCACACGCGGTTGTTGAAAATCAGCCGTTCCAGGGCGTTACCGGAGCGCGCGTCGAAGCCCTTGAGCTCGCGAATGACCGGCATTGTTTCGAGTTCGTGATGACCCATCTTGGTGTTCTCTGTGTGATGCCGGGCTTATTCGAGGGGCAACTGGCGCAGGCCACGGGTGCCTGCCAGCACCAGCGAGCCGCCAGAAACCTGCGCGGCGGCCACGGGGGCCGGTGTGGTGTTCGGTTGAAGCTGAAAACTCGCGCCGTCGTCGCTGCTGACCAGCACATGACCGGCCTGGCTGACCAGCACAATCCGGCCATCTGCCGTGACGGAACTGGCGGTGATGCTCAGGGGCAAACCGAGGTCGATCTTGTTCCAGCTCGCGCCACTGTCAGTGCTGCGGAACACATTGCCGCGCAGACCGAACACCAGCGTCGCGCCCGGCTTACCGGTGATGCCGAAAAAGCTGCCGTTATACGGCGTTGGTGTCGCGTTGAATCGACCGCTCGCACGGTCCAGTTTCAGCACCAGGCCTTGCTCGCCGACGATGAACAAATCGTCGCCCACCGGGCGCAGTGCGTAGAGGTTCAGGGCGCTTGGGTTATCGGTGCGATCCAGCAACGGCGTCCAGTGGCGACCGCCATCGTCGGTGCGCAAAATCAGGTTGAAGGCACCGATGATGTAGCCGACCTGGTCGTTTTCGAACCAGACATCGAGGAAGGGTTTATCGGCGCCTTCGGCGACCATGCGCTGGGCATCGCCGACCCGTAGTTGCAGAATTTCGTCATCCGCTTGGCTGGAAAGTTGATGCTGGTAGTAGTCGAGCAGGATGGGGCCGAGCTGACGCCCGTCCAGTTGCCGGGTCCAGGTCTGGCCGGCATCGCTGCTGTGCAGGACCACGCCATCGTGCCCGACCGCCCAGCCTTGTTGTGGTGTTGGAAAATGCACGGCGACCAGGTCGGAACTGACCGGGACTTGCGCCTGTTGCCAGTGCTGACCGGCATCATCGGAATACAGAATGTGCCCGCGCTGGCCCACGGCAACCAGACGCTCACCCGCGTGAGTCAGCCCGGTCAGCGTCGAGCGTTCGGCGAAAACGCWTGGCAGTGCCGGTGTGTCGAGCACATCGGCAAATTGGCCGGCGAACACCGGGCGGGTGAACGGCACGGCCATGGCAGCCGACAGCGCGGCCAGCAGAAACCACTTGATCATTGTCATTATTATTATCTCGTTGCACACCACGGTTCCCTTGTGGGAGCGAGCCTGCTCGCGAAGAGGCCGGCACATTCAACATAAAAGTTGACTGATACACCGCCTTCGCGAGCAGGCTCGCTCCCACAGGGGGTCGGGGGTTTAGCGGATGCCGGCGCCAGCCAGCGATTCAGCAGACCACTGCGCCTTGGACAGTGGGTCGATGTACTTCAAGCCACCATAAGGACCGTAGAAACCGTTCACGTTGTAAGCACCGGAAATCAGGTCGTAGATCATGTGGTTGATCGTGTCCGGCGCCTTGACGTCGTAGCTGTAGGTCATGTGCGCGAAACCACCGCGGTAGAGCTGGCCACGAGCGTCATACTCGTCGGAGGCCAAAGCGATCCAGCTGTCCTCGTCGAGGTAGAAGGTACGTTTGCTGTAGATGTGGCGTTTGCCCGGCTTGAGCGTGGCTTCCACCACCCACACCCGGTGCAGCTCCCAGCGCATCAAATCCGGATTGACGTGGTTGGCCTTCATCACGTCAGCCGCGTCTTTGTGGTAGCTCAACTTGTAGGTGTTGTACGGCACATACATTTCTTTCTTGCCGACCAGCTTGAAGTCGTAACGGTCCATCGCGCCGTTGAACACGAAGGCATCGTCATAGGTGGCGGCGCCGACAGTGCCCGGGTTTGGCGTGTCGTAGGCCAGGTCCGGTGCCAGTTTCACGCGGCGTTGTCCCGGCAGGTATTGCCAGGCGCGACGCGGTTGTTGCAACGGGTTGACCGAGTCCATCAGCAGCAGCGCTTCACCGGCACGACGCGCAGGGCCGGTGTAGGTCAGCTTGATCTTGTAGTACGGTTCATCGGCTGTCACCGGACCCGCTGGGCGCGATGGGGCAAAGAGCGGGTATTCGATGTTGAACACACCCGTGGAGCTCAACGAAGCGGTACCGGAGGAGTCGACGTTCCACGAGTCGTACTTGTTGGTCATTGCCACGCCTTGATAGCGCTGCAAGTGGTTCCACATCGCTTCGTTGCCGTCAGCGGGGATCGGGAACGGTACGCCCGGCAGGGAGTTTTCCAGACCCAGCCCGCCGTCGATGGTCTTGGCCGTCACGGCGTTTTTCGCGGTGTTGTCCAGGACGGCCTGAGGCATGGCGACAGTGCGGTGAGTCGGGTACACGTCGAGACGATAGGTCGGATAACGGGTGAGCAACGCCTGGGTGGTCGCGGTGAGTTTGTCCTTCTGTGCCGCGAGTTCTTTGGCAGTGATCACCAGGCGCGGTTTTTCAGCGCCGAACGGGTCCGGGCGGAACGAGTCGCCCGACTTGAACTCGGCCGGGATCGTGGTCAGACCGCCGGTGTACGCCGGAATGCTGCCGTCGGCGTTGGCCGCTTTGTCAGCGCCAATCGCCGTCAGGCTGGTGCCGAGCTTGGCCGCTTGATCGGCGCTGACCGCCGCCTGGGCGGAGCCGACAAATGCCAACGCCAGGGCGGTGGCCAATATTGATTGGGTAAACTTCATGGGGTGTCTCCTGTTAACACACAGCACTCGGATCAGAGGGTGGTTTTGAAAGTGAAAGTGACCATGCCGCGATCCTTGAGCTGGGCCACGGTTCCGGCAAACGCAGTGGTCTGGCCGGGCACGCAGTTGTATTGACCGTTGGCACCGGGTGCGGCGCCATCGCCATGGTTCGCAGCATTGCCGGCAGAACCGCAGGTGTCGAAGTCGCCAAAGTTGTCGACGTACTTAAGGTCGAAGCGGTACTGGCTGTGCACGTCCATGCCGACGCCGACGGCGTAGCTGCCGGTGCCTTTGTTGCCGCCCAGTTGCACGGACGACTGGCCCGCGAGGCCAACGTTGTAGTTGACCGGCATGAACATATCGATGCCGGGAAACACCTGGTACCAGGTCGGGTTGAAGTTCATGCCGACGATGTAGTTGTCCTTGGAGACCTTGTCGACGCCGTTGTACCAATCCTCGCCCTTGAACAGTTGCTTGTTGTCGGTGACGTCCAGCCAGCGGCTATACGCGAGTTCAACCAGCAACGAAGAGGAATCCCAGAGCGGTGTTTCGCCGAAGGTGGTCAGGCCGTTCAGCACCGCGTGTACGGTGTTGCCGCGCGCCACGCCGTTCTGGCCATCGAAACTGCTGATGAAACCCGGGGCCCCGGCCGCGCCCAAAGTCGGGTTGACGGTGGCAGGAACGCTGGACAGCGCCATGTTGTGGCGATAGTTGAGGTCGAAACCGACACTCACGCCGGCAATGTTTTTGGCCAGGCTTAAACCGTAGATATCAATGTCATCCACGTAGAACTGGTTGTAGCTGCCGACAGTGCCCGAGGCGATTGCGGCCGGTGTGATTGCACCCGGCTGCAGCGCCAGATTGGGCAGGATGTCCGAGGTTTTGCGGTAGTAGATACCCAGGGTGCCGTCCAGCCACGCCGGGCTCCACTTAGCCATCAGGCCGAAGTCGCCGCTGTTGCTTGGCGTGAAGGTGTGACCGTTTTGCAGGCGCAGAAACTCATTGGCACCCAACGGGCCCTGAAGGCCGAAGAACGGATTCCTTGCGGCGATCAAAGACAGGTTGTGGCCGCCGCTCTGGATACCGTCGTTGAAACCCAGATAGGTGCCGGACTCCGGCAAGCGGGCGGCGTCCCAATCGAAGAAATACTGTGCCGCGAGGGTCAGTTCCGGATTGACGGTGAAGCTGGTGGACAGCTGATTGCGCGGGATGAACAGCTCTTTGGCTTCAGTGCCCGGCACCGCGAGGGCCTTGGACAAATCCAGGCCCGACTGGCCATAACTGTTGCCGTGGGCAAAGGCCAGGACACTTTCACCCCAGTAGACCGTGTGTTTGCCGGCCTTGCCACTGAGCATCGATTCATCGCCGATTTCGGTGCTACCGAACACAAAGGCGTCGAGGATCTCGGAGGACGGGCCGTTGTAATAACGGTCGGCATAGCCGCTCTGGTGCTTGGAATCAGCCTTGCCGTCATTCAGCTGGTTGGTCGCCGGGTTGAAGCTGCCGACGTCGTCATAGGCATGGTCGTACCAGCTGTTGGCGCTGACCCGAAAGCCCATCTGTTTTTTGTACACCACGTCCAGCTCCGACAAGACGTCGAGGCGCTGGGCGACCGGGCTGCCGGAAGAGAAATTGCGGTCACCGTCGTTGTTGTTCCACGAGTTGGCCAGCTTGCTGTTCGCCGCCTCGACACGCTGGGCGTAGTTGAACTTCAAGGTGTTGTCGAAACGAACCGTCAGGTCCTCGTTTCCCGTATCAAATTCGAACGCCTGCACGGGTGTCATGCCCAGCCCGGCGAGTACCGCCGAAGCCAGCAGCCCGCGGCGCAGATTTGGGTGGCAGATCTTATTGTTGTTATTCATCTAGCGTGCTCGCCTTCTCTGTGGTTTCACGAAAAGTCATTCAAAAAAATGCCGACTTCGGTGTGGTGCCCTGCTCTCTGGAGCACTGACCAGTTCGGTCGAGACTGTTGTATCGCGAGGGGTGGGGGGGTCGCCGGTCAATTGGGCCAATTCACCGGTCAGCTAAACAATTTCTGCGGCAACGAATTTTTTGTAGCAGCTGGCGAAGCCTGCTACTACAGGTTGCGTTATGGATTGTGTGCAGGAAGGAGGTTTCAGAGTTGCTGGCGATAATCCGTGGGCGACAGCCCGGTCCAGCGTTTGAACGCGCGGGTGAAATTGCTGGTATCACTGAAACCCAGGAGGAAGGTGATTTCAGTCACCGGCCGCGTCGCCTGGCTCAGGTAGCTGTAGGCCAGTTCCTTGCGGGTGTCATCGAGCAGTTGCTGGAAATGCGTGCCACGCTGGGACAGCTTGAGTTGCAGCTTGGTCGGGCTCATGTGCAGCGCACTGGCCACCTTGTCGCGGCTGCAATCGCCATCCGGGAGGAACTCGATGATTTTCTGGGTCACGCCGGTGATCACATCGTTTTTGTCCAGCCGCGCCAGGTAACTGATGATGATGTTGTCGTTGACCTGGGCCAACTCCGGGCAGGAACCGCTGAGCGGCTGCATCAGATCCGCCTTGTTAAACACCATCAGGCTGCTGGCCTGCCCGAACAACACCGGCGACCTGAACAACGCGTCATAAGGGCCCGCGCCTTCGTGGGGCATCGGGCGGCAGAACTCCATCCGTACCGGCTTGAACTCCTGTTTATAGAGCAGACGCATGGAGCGAATCAGAAAACCGAAAAACGCATCTTCAGTCTCGAAGCAAAGCTCCAGCAAGTGATCGAAACGGAACAGAACCAGGTCGCCCTCCTGGGTGACGTGAGCCTTGGCGACCTGGGACACCAAGCGGAAATAACGCTCCAGGCGCCGGCAGAAATCCAGCAACGTGCCACTGGCCGCCAGGGAGTAGCCCAATGCATGCAGGTGTGTCAGATGAATATGTTTGGCCACGGTCAAGCCGAAATACGGATTGTTGGTGACATCAACGCAGGTGCGATACAGCTTGGTCATCGTCACGACCGGCAGGCGGGCCATCGGATCGGTCGCGACGCCCAGCGGAATGCCCAGCGCGAGGAAGATCCGCTTGCTGTCGACGCCACTGGCGTCCAGCGCGCGGGCGATGGCCACGGTATAGCTACTGATGGTGGTGGGCTGCAACGCTTCTTCACGCAACGATGTTTCAGTGCCGGGCGTATCCATTTTCGAACCTGACATGGGCCTGCCTGTGGGGAATGCGAAAGCCGATACTCGCCCCCGCCCGTCCATCGGTCAATGCCCCGTCGTGTGCATTTTCACGATGTTCCGGTGCTTGGCGCGATAGTCACCTGCCCCACTGACCAGCGAATTCATTCTATTGACCGGTGCCGAGTCGGCCTTGTACCCACAATGCGTTCATGTGGTGCACCCAATAAAAAGAGAAGAACAGCATGAGCCAGAACGCAGAGTTCGATTACATCGTAGTGGGCGCGGGCGCTGCCGGTTGCGTGGTTGCCAGTCGCCTGTCGGAAGATCCGACGATTTCCGTCTGCCTGCTGGAAGCCGGCGGCCCCGACAGTCATCCGCTGGTGCACATGCCGGCGGGCGTAGCGGCGATGGTACCGACCTCGATCAATAACTGGCAGTACCAGACCGTGCCCCAGCCGGGCTTGAACGGCCGCATCGGCTATCAGCCACGTGGCAAGACCCTGGGCGGCAGTTCTTCGATCAACGCCATGGCCTATCACCGCGGCCACCCGCAGGACTTCGACCGCTGGGCCGCGTTGGGCAACCCCGGCTGGAGCTATCAGGAAGTACTGCCGTTCTTCAAGCGCGCCGAGCACAACGAAGACTTCAAAGACGAACTGCACGGCCAGAACGGCCCGCTCAATGTGCGCTTCCACTCCTCGCCCAATCCCTTTGGCGAAACCTTTGTCGAGGCCGGCGTACAGGCGGGTYACCCGCCCTGCCCCGATCAGAATGGCGCGACCATGGAAGGCTTTGGCCGTCTGCAGGTGATGCAAAAGGACGGTCAGCGCTGCAGCGCGGCCAAGGCCTACCTCACACCTAACCGGCACCGACAGAATCTGCAGATTGAAACCCACGCTCACGCAACGCGAATCCTGTTCGACGGCAAGCGCGCGGTGGGCATCGAGTTTGTGCAGAACGGGGTAAAACGCACACTGCGCGCACGACATGAGCTGATCCTGAGTTCCGGCGCCTTCAACTCGCCTCAATTGTTGCTGTTGTCCGGTGTCGGGCCAACGAGTCAAATGCTGAAATTCGACATTCCGCTGGTTCACGAACTGCCAGGCGTCGGTCAGAACCTGGTGGACCACATCGATTACGTGCATTCCTATCGCGTCAAGTCGCGCAACTTGATCGGCCTGTCGCTGGCCGGCGCCTGGGACATCGCCAAAGCAGCGATCCGTTACTGGCGCCATCGCAGCGGGCCGCTGACCACCAACTTCGCCGAGGCCTGCGCCTTCGTCAAAACCTCGCCAGAGCTGGCTCAGGCCGACATCGAACTGGCGCTGACCACCGCTATGTTCGCCAACCATGGACGCACGCTGTATCGCGGCCATGGCCTGAGCTTGCATGCCTGCCTGCTGCATCCGAAAAGCGTCGGGCAACTGACCCTGGCCAGCGCCGACCCGATGGTCGCGCCACTGATCGACCCCGCGTTCCTGACCCATCCCGATGACATCAAAATATTGATTGAAGGCTATCGGATCATCCAGAAAGTCATGGCGACCCCGGCCTTCAAGGCGTTCTGCCCACGGGACGTGATTGGCGCCCCTATGAACACCGACGCCGAGGTCGAGCAGGTACTGCGCAACCGCTCCGACACCCTCTATCACCCGGTCGGCACCTGCAAAATGGGCAACGATTGGATGGCGGTAGTGGATGCCCGATTGAAGGTCCATGGCCTGGAAGGTTTGCGCGTGGTCGACGCCTCGATCATGCCGACTATCATTGGCTGTAGCACCACCGCCGCGACCGTGATGATCGGCGAAAAAGCCGCCGAGTTTATTCGTCAGGACCGCGCYGCAAACGCCTCTCTTTCTTCGAAGGACGATCATGAATCCAGTACGCGCCCTTACCCCGCCTAAGCTGCTCGTGGTTTCAGCAGCTATCGAACTGGCGACTGGCGTGGCGTTGCTGGTCACGCCGGGGCTGGTCAGCAATCTGTTACTGGGGATCGCGACGGACGCGACCAACCTGATCGCCCGGTGTTTTGGCATCGCATTGATTGCGCTCGGCATCGCCTGTTGGCCTCGACCGGCCACCCCTGCCGCACTGCGTTCGATGCTGTTCTATAACGGCGCGATTGCGCTGTACCTGACGTACATCGGCGTGTTGGTCGGCGGCGGGTTATTGCTGTGGCCGGCGGTGGTGTTGCATGCCGTGATGACCGCATTGTTTCTACGTCGTTAACCTCCCCCACATAGACATTCATTCAAAGGAGTACGCACATGGGCGTATTGGACGGCGTTCGTATCGTCGAAATTGCCGGTATCGGACCGGGGCCGTTTTGCGGCATGTTGCTGGCGGACATGGGCGCTGAGGTGATTCTGGTGGAACGCGCCGGCACCAAGGGCGGTGACATGCTCGACCTAGGCAAGCACGCCATCGTCAATCGCGGCAAACAATCGATTGCCCTGGACCTCAAGGATCCTCAAGCCATCGAAGCGGTATTGCGCTTGATCGAGGGCGCCGACGCGCTGATCGAAGGCATGCGCCCCGGCGTCATGGAGCGTCTGGGCCTGGGCCCCGACGTGTGCCTGGCGCGCAATCCGCGACTGGTCTACGGCCGCATGACTGGTTGGGGTCAGCAAGGCCCGTTGGCTCAGGCTGCCGGCCACGACCTCAACTACATCGCGCTGTCCGGCGCTTTGTGGTTCAGCGGTGAAGCCGGCCAGCCGCCGATGGCACCGCCGACACTGGTGGGTGATCTGGGCGGCGGTGCGTTGTACCTGGCGATGGGCATTCTGGCCGGGATCATCAACGCCAGCACCAATGGCGTCGGTCAGGTGGTGGATGCGGCGATTGTCGATGGCAGCGCCAACCTGATGAACTTGCTGCTGTCCGCACACTCCGCTGGCCAGCAGCCACTGGAACGCGGTTGCGGCCTGCTCGACGGCGCCCATTGGGCCCGAACGTATGCCTGCGCCGACGGCTTGTTCGTCAGCGTGCAAGCCCTCGAACCGCAATTCAACGCCTTGCTGTTCAGCAAGCTGGGCCTGGGTGACGACCCAGACTTCAAGAGCCCGTATGATCCGCGCCAGTGGGGCCCATTGCGCAAACGCCTGGAAGCGGTGTTTGCCAGCCAGCCACGCCAGCACTGGATCGACCTGCTGGAAGGCAGCGACGCCTGCTTCGCCCCGGTACTGACGCCGGCAGAAGCCCTGAACCATCCGCACATGGCTGAACGTGGCGTGTACTCACGTGAGAACGGCGTGCTGCAAGCCGCACCCGCGCCACGGTTTTCGGCGACGCCTTCGGCGGTTGGCAAGGTGCCTGTGCGAGGGGAACACAGCACAAGCATTTTGCGCAAAGCAGGTTTGAGTGAAGAGCAGATCCAGCGGTTGATCTGATCCTTTGTCGCGTTCAGGCTTTTTGTCCTCACGCAATGACTGTGACAAGTGAATCCCTGCGGGAGCGAGCCTGCTCGCGATAGCGGTGTGTCAGGCAACATTTATGTCGACTGACACTCCCTCTTCGCTGGCAAGCCAGCTCCTACAGGTTCTGCGTTTCAACTGACCGTTACCTGGCTAAACAGGCACATCAATCTGATCCAGCACCCGATTCGCCGTGATCTCGGCCACCATGATGCTGTTTGAAATGCCCAGCAACGCATAGCGCGCCTCGCCCTCCAGATGGTCCACCAGCTGATGGACCATCACATCGACCGAGGCCAGTGTCTCGACCAAAAAAACCACCAGGGTTTCGTTACTCGCCGCTTGGTCCACGGAAAACAATTTGCTGGGCGTACGCGCGGTGGCTTTGATGTCGGCATTCGACGGGAAGTGGAAGTCGAGGGCTCGTTCGGCGGCCTCGTTGAGTTTGTTTGAATCGGGTTCGTACGGGGAGACCGGATCGGTGTCCGGTGGGTTGGGCGTTACTTTGAACATATGCTTGCTTCTCTGATGGAGTGCCAACCCTCCTGCTGCTAAACGTGAGGGAGGCAGCTGTGCGCAGGTTAGCAGACCGGGGAAGCTAGCAAAGCCGGCGCGCCCGAAGGCGCCCTGCGCACAACCACCATCAAGTACAGGCGTGGGAATGCCTGACTGACAAGCGCTTGTGCAGCTTGCTTATAACCCCGGGCTGCTAAACCCGACCACTGATGGGCAGTGGCAGGGAAACGATAGAGGCCAGGCCCAAGACGCACAAGCCGGCGGATTCTGGCGTAACGGTAGGCAACGGCGCAAGGTCTTGT
>NZ_JBFUKU010000065.1:0-30747 GCF_056400685.1 Pseudomonas sp. P5_A12
GAGCCGAGCAGGGCGCGGGTCGGCGACAACGGACCGTCGGTCTGGCCCAGGTGCACGCCCACATTCAGGCGTGCGGCAAGTTCGGCATCGTCATTGATGATCAGCTGGGTTTTATAGCGGTCGCACAGATCGCGCAAGGCTTCGGCCTCGCGCAGGCGTCGGGCCTCGTCGCTGCTCTTGTCGCGGTACTGCAGCAGGATGACGCCGCCTTCCAGCGCCGCCTCCACGTACTCAAGCAGTTTACCGGCCAGCAATTGGCGGTCGGTAATAGCGTACAGGCCACGTAGTTTCATCGCACAAGCCTCACCGCATGACAAATAGAAAGTTACGAACAGAAATCCAGCGGCAGACGGCGCGGCACGAACTGGCCTTTGCCCAATTGCTCCGCATCACGCAGGGTTCGCCATGTGTAGTTAAGCGCGGTCTGTACGGCGCTGACGAGGTTTTCGCCCAGGGCCAGACGACCGGCCAGGGCGCTGGCCAGTGTGCAACCGGAACCGTGATAACTGCCGGGCAAGCGCTGGCAGGTGAAGGTGGCGCGGTGGCCGTCGCGGCTGTACAGGCGATTATGGATTTCGTGTTCGTCGCCATGGCCGCCGGTGATCAGCAGGTGTTTGACGAATGGCAGCAGTTTTTCGGCGCACTCGTCGGCGGTGCCTTCGGGCAGTTCGGCGAGGATGCGGGCTTCGGGTAGGTTAGGGGTGGCAATGATCGAAAGTGGCAGCAGACGTTCGCGCATGGCATAGCCGACTTCGTCCTTGCCCAGTCGCCCGCCACCGCCGGCGCGCAGCACCGGGTCGCAGACCACTGGCAGGTGCGGGTGCGCCGAGAGCAGTTCGACTACGGTGTCGACCATCTCCAGGGAACCGAGCATGCCCAGTTTGACCGCGGCGACTTCGGAGTCGTCGAGTACGGCATTGGCCTGGGCCAACACCCACTCGCGGTCGAGGACGCGAAAGTCAGTGACGTTGACTGTGTCTTGCACGGTCAGGGCGGTGACGGCCGGGGCCGCATGACAACCCTGAGCGAGCAGGGCTTCGATATCTGCCTGCAAGCCGGCGCCACCACTTGGGTCGTGGCCGGAGAGACAGAGGACAACGGGGCGAGAGCTGTAGATATTCATGGTGCGCGAGCTTACCACCAGTCGACCAACGAGTCATGAGACGGACCGTGTAGCAGCTGGCGAAGCCTGCGTCCGACAGCGAACCAGTCGTCAAACTTGCCCATGCAGTTTGCCTGATTCACCGAGTTGCCTGAGTTTACGACTGCTGCGCAGTCGGACGCAGGCTTCGCCAGCTACAGGAATGTGTAAAACGGCCGATGCATTGTTTATAACTTGATCAAACAAGCTGGCTTTTCACAATTTATGTGGCTGAAACGCCCGTTCTAGAGCCTTTGTTGTAAATTTTTCAATGGTGTTCAAAGGCCATCAACGGCTATGCTAGAGTGGATCCAAACCAATAACAGGTAATGCCGGTTTTACGTCTACTCAAAAGGAATGAGGGGCTTCCTGAGATAACCGGACAGGCCACGCTGGGGCTTAAATGCGCTATTTGCTGATGTTGCTGCTTTGCTTGCCCCTCATGGCGAGCGCCGTCGAGTTTGACGAGTTCACTCAAAGCCTGCCCTTGGGCCGAAGCCTGCAAGTGTTCGAAGACGCGGGTGGTCAGGCGACCATCGCCGATGTTCGCGCGCAAGCCGCGGCCGGAAATTTCAAAATCCACGACAAAGCGACGCTCAACGCGGGATATTCGCGTTCGGTTTTCTGGCTGAAAATCGACCTGCATTACCGCCCGACAAACCCCGACGCGCAACGCACCTGGCTGCTCGAACTGGCCTATCCGCCCCTTGATCACCTTGATCTGTACTTGCCCGATGCTGCCGGCAGCTATCAGTTGGTGCGGCAGACCGGCGATGCCTTGCCGTTTGCCACGCGCGCGATCCGCCAGAACAACTACCTGTTCGATTTGAATTTCACCCCTGACCAGGCACAAACGGTGTACCTGCGCCTGCAAAGTGAAGGCTCGATCCAGGCTCCGGTCACCTTGTGGTCGAGCACCGCTTTCCTCGAAGAACAGCCGGTGCGACTTTATGTGTTGGGGCTGATTTATGGCGTGTTGTTGGGGATGCTGGTTTACAACCTGTTCATCTACCTCAGCGTGCGCGACACCAGCTACCTCTATTACATCTTCTATATTGCCTCGTTCGGGTTGTATCAGCTGTCGGTCAATGGCGCGGCCGTGGAGTATTTCTGGCCGGACAACCCGTGGTGGGCCAACGCCGCCACACCGTTCTTCATCGGTTGCGCCGGGCTGTTCGGCAGCCAGTTCGCCCGTAGCTTCTTGCAGACAGGGTCTTACGGACGCTGGCTCGATCGCTTGCTGCTGGCCTTGATTGCATTCAGCGCGGCGGTGATCGGCCTGTCATTGATGGCCAGTTACGCCCTGGCCTTGCGTCTGGCTACGGCCTTGGCCTTGAGCTTCACGGTGGTGATTTTCGCCGCCGGGCTGTGTGCCTGGTTGCGCGGTCTGCGTGTCGCGCGCTACTTCATCATTGCCTGGTCGGCATTTTTGCTCGGTGGCATCGTCAATACGCTGATGGTGCTGGGTTACCTGCCCAACGTGTTCCTGACCATGTATTCGAGCCAGATCGGCTCAGCGATAGAAGTCGCCTTGCTGTCGCTGGCTCTGGCTGACCGCATTAACGCCATGCGCGAGCAGCAAGCACAAACGCTGTTTGATGCGGGTCAAAAACYCGAAGTGCTGAACCAGCAACTGGCTCACAGTAACCAGCTTAAAGATGAATTCCTTGCCACCCTGACCCACGAATTACGCACCCCCATGAACGGTGTGATTGGTTCGTTGGAGTTGATGCAGACCGTCGAGATGGACCCGGAGCTGGAGCAATACCAGCAAACCGCTGCCGGTTCCGCGCGGGACATGATGCGCATGGTCAATGGCATCCTGACCCTGACCGAATTGCAGGCCGGCAAGCTCAAGGTCTCCCCGGCCGCGTTCAGCTTGCGGGGCGTGGTCGATGCCTTGCGCGCGCAGTTCGAGGGCAACGCCTCGAGCAAATCGCTGGACTTCAAAGTTGACGTAACCCCGGGACTGCCGGATCGCTTGCACGGTGACAGCGCCAAATTGACGCAATGCCTGGAATGCCTGTTGGACAACGCGATCAAGTTCACTCGGGTCGGCGGCCTGGCGCTGCGGGTGACGGGCAAACCGGTGGAAAATGGTCGGTTGTCATTGTCGTTTGCGGTGATCGACACGGGTATCGGCTTCACTGATCTGGGGGAGGCGACGCTGTATCAGCGTTTTTTCCAGCTCGACGGTTCAATGACTCGCGAATACGGCGGTTTGGGCGTGGGGCTGGCGATTTGTCGGCAACTGGTCGAACTGCTCGGCGGGCGCCTGACGCACCGCTCCGAGCCGGGCAGTGGCAGCCGCTTCCAGCTTGATATCGACTTTGAAGTGCCGGTTGTAGAGCGCCCGCCCGTACCGTTGATGAGCGGCGATCCTGCGCGTTTGCGCTTGCCTCAGGATTGCAGCGTATTGCTGGTGGATGACAACAACGTCAATCAGTTAGTGATGCGCGGCATGTTGCTCAAGCTCGGGTTCCGGGTGCGTTCCGCCGACAATGGCCTGACCGCACTCGATCAGTTGCAGCGTGAAACTTTTGATGCGGTGCTGGTCGATTGTCAGTTGCCACGCCGAGACGGCATCTCCCTGTGCTGCCAGATTCGCGCCTTGCCGGGCTGCGGCGAGTTGCCGGTGTTCTTGGTGGTTCTGAGTGCTGATCGAGAACATTGCCCGACCGGCGACTTGATCGATTACCTGAACAAACCGGTGAAATTCGAAGACTTGCAGTCAGCGCTCTATCGCCGGGTGCTGTGTCCGAGGCAGGGCGAAAGCGCCGACATTTAGGCGGATATGCCACTTTGTTCGGTCTCGGGGCAGTGCTTAACTGACTTCCTTGGCTGAGCCAAAGGAGCCCCCGTCATGAACCTGCATCAGTTCGCCGAAACCCACGAAGTCACCAACCAGCCACCGTCGCTGGACGGCACCAACCTTTATCGCATCGACTTGCCGTTGCAAGAATGGTCGCGGCGGTTCGGGGCCGGTTGGGCCGAGTCGCGGATCGACGCGTATGGTGCACTGGCGGGCGGGCCGCTGATGGAGGCCGGGTTTCTGGCCAACCAAAACAAACCGGTATTCGTCAGCCATGACCGTTACGGGCACCGCATTGATTTAGTGGAGTTCCACCCGGCCTATCACCAATTGATGCGCACCGCGGTCGAGCACGGGCTGACTTCATTGCCCTGGGCACATCCGCAGTCCGGTGCGCATGTGGCCCGAGCGTCCATGAGTTACCTGCACAGCCAGGCCGAAGCCGGCAGCGGTTGCCCATTGACCATGACCTTTGCCAGCGTTCCGGCGATGCGCCTGCAACCGGATCTGGCCGAGCAGTGGCTGCCGAAAATCCTTTCTACGGAATACGACCCGCGTAACGTCGGCATGGCGCACAAGGCCGGTGTGACCATCGGCATGGCCATGACCGAGAAGCAGGGCGGCACCGACGTGCGCGCCAACACCACCAAGGCGTATCCGGTCGGTGTCGGCGGTCCGGGCCAGGCTTACGAACTGGTCGGTCACAAGTGGTTCTGTTCGGCACCGATGTGCGATGCCTTCCTGACCCTGGCCCAGACCGATAAGGGATTGACCTGTTTCCTGCTGCCGCGCCATCGCCCCGACGACACGCGCAATCAGTTCTACATTCAGCGCCTGAAAAACAAACTCGGTAATTGCTCCAACGCCTCCAGCGAAGTGGAGTTTCGTGGCGCGCTGGCGTGGATGGTCGGAGAGGAGGGGCGGGGTGTGCCAACCATCATCGAAATGGTCGCCATGACCCGCTTCGATTGCATGGTCGGCTCCAGCGCATTGATGCGCCAGGCCCTGACCCAGGCCAGCCATCACTGCGCTCACCGCTCGGTCGGCGGCAAATTGCTCAGCGAACAGCCGTTGATGCAAAACGTACTCGCCGACCTGGCACTGGAAAGCGAAGCGGCCTTGGCGTTGAGCCTGCGCATGGGCAAGGCGCTGGATCATCTGGACGACAGCCATGAAGCGAAATTCGCTCGATTGGTGACGGCGGTGGGCAAGTACTGGATCTGCAAACGCGCGCCCGCGATGATCAACGAAGCCGCCGAATGCATGGGCGGCGCCGGGTACGTCGAAGAAAGCATCCTGCCGCGCCTGTACCGTGAAGCACCGGTCAACTCGACGTGGGAAGGTTCCGGCAACGTGCAGTGCCTGGATGTGCTGCGGGCGCTGTCGAAAGAACCGGGTGTGCTTGATGTGCTATTCAGCGAGCTGGGCGATGGTCATGGTGACAAACGCCTGGCCGCGCACATCAGTCAGTTGCAGGCGGCATTCAAGGACACCAGCGATATTCAATACCGCGCTCGGCAACTTACCGAAGACATCGCCTTGGGGCTTCAAGCCAAGCTGTTGCTGGAGGCGGGGAATGCGGCGGTCAGTGATGGGTTTATTGCCAGTCGCCTTGGTACTGCCGGGCGAGTGTATGGCGCGTTGCCGCGTGGGCTGGAGGTGGAGGTGGAGGCGATTGTGGCCCGGTCGACTCCGCTTATGTGAAAGACACAGAACCCCTGTAGGAGTGAGACCGGCTTGCCGGCGATAGCGGTTTAACATCCTGCATTGCTGTTGGCTGACACACCGCCATCGCGAGCAGGTCGGATCGCCGGACCGTCACTCCCACATTGGTTCTGCGCTGGACTTGGCATTTGTGTTGCCACCACTGTTCCCGTGAAGCGACGATGCAGGCAAGATGAAGGTCTGCAAGTCAGAACTCAGGATGCTGATCGTGACCGAAGCTTTTATTGTCGTTCAAACCGCCGAGCAAGCCGTGGACCGGCTTGCGCTCTTGCACAATCGTGCAACCACCGCGCTGAATCAGGCGCTCAAGCGTTACCTCAAGGATCGAGTTGAGCCGGACGCTGAACAGCGTGCGATGTTTCGTTATCCCGAACTGCGTCTGACCTATCACTGCCAGGGCGAAGTCCCGCAGACCACGCGCGCCTATGCGAAGGTTCAACTGCCAGGGACCTACAGCGTCACCGTTACCCATCCGGCCGCTTTCCGTAAATACCTGCTGGAACAGCTCGTGMCATTGATGCACGACTTCACCGTGACCGTCGAAGTCGGCGTCAGCCAGCAGAACATTCCTTATCCGTACGTGGTCGAGCAGGGCGATGAACTGGCCGGCTCCGGTGTGACCGCTGCCGTGCTGGCGCGGGTGTTCCCGAGTACCGATTTGTCGGCCGCCACCGATGGCATCGCCGATGGCTTGTACGATTGGGAAAACACCGACCCGCTGCCGCTGGCGCTGTTCGACGCCGCGCGGGTGGACTTTTCCCTGCGTCGACTGGTGCATTACACCGGCAGTGATTGGCGTCATGTGCAGCCTTGGATCCTGCTGACCAACTACCACCGCTACGTTGACCAGTTCATCGTCCATGGCCTGGAGCAACTGCGCAGCGACCCGCGTTTTGTGCGGATGGTCTTGCCGGGCAATGTGATCATCGAAAAAAGCATGGACCACGGCGAAGCCTCGGCGATTGCCGCAGGTGTGGTCTGGCACCGTTACCAGATGCCGGCCTATCACCTGATCGCCAGCGATGGCCACGGCGTGACGCTGGTGAATATCGGCGTCGGCCCGTCCAACGCCAAGAACATCACCGACCACTTGGCCGTGCTGCGTCCGCATTGCTGGCTGATGATCGGCCACTGTGGCGGCTTGCGTCAGTCGCAGACCATTGGCGACTACGTACTGGCGCACGCTTACATGCGCCGCGACGGGATTCTCGACCGGGTCGTGCCGCCGAACATTCCGATTCCGGCCTTGGCCGAAGTGCAGATGGCCTTACAGCAAGCGGCAGCCAACATCACAGGCGAAAAAGGCGACGAGCTGAAAAAACGCCTGCGCACCGGCACCGTACTGACTTACGACGACCGTAACTGGGAGTTGCGTTGGGCGCAGGAACGTCCGCTGATCAACCTGTCTCGCGCCGTGGCGGTGGACATGGAAAGCGGCACCATTGCGGCGCAAGGTTATCGCTTGCGGGTTCCGTATGGCACGCTGCTATGTGTCTCGGACAAACCGTTGCACAGTGAAATCAAGCTGCCGGGTTCGGCCAACGCCTTCTATGAGCGCGCGGTCAGCCAGCACTTGAAGATCGGCATCGAGGCGGTCGATCTGTTGCGCACCGAACTCAACTCGCTGCACTCGCGCAAACTGCGCAGCTTCGACGAACCGCCGTTCCGCTAACGGTTGTCATGGTCATTTGGCGGTCAGGGCAGGGCGTGCCATCGATTATTTCCACCGCAGTGGTCCGTCCTCAGCCCCGCGCCGTGTCGCCAAAGCGCCGCCTGCCGAGCCGAAGCTGATTCTGTTCAACAAACCGTTCGATGTGCTGACGCAATTCAGCGACGGCGAAGGGCGGGCGACGCTCAAGGATTACATCGACATCCCGGGGATTTACCCGGCAGGACGTCTGGACCGTGACAGCGAAGGTTTGCTGCTGCTGACCAACGATGGTCAGCTACAGGCGCGGATTGCCGACCCGAAGCACAAACTGGCCAAGACCTATTGGGTGCAGGTGGAAGGCGAGCCGAGTGCCGAGCAATTGCAGCATTTGCGCGATGGTGTCGAACTGAACGACGGCATGACCTTGCAGGCCGAGGCGCGGCAGCTTGAAGAGCCTGAACTGTGGCCCCGCAACCCGCCCGTGCGCTTTCGCAAAAGCGTGCCGACGAGCTGGTTGGAGCTGGTGATTCGCGAAGGGCGAAACCGTCAGGTGCGGCGCATGACGGCGGCGGTCGGCTTGCCGACATTGCGTCTGGTGCGGGTCAGGATCGGCGACTGGACGATCGAAGGGCTCGATCAGGGCCAGTGGAAAGAAGTGCCGGCGCGTTTATAACGTGCCGGACTCGATCAGGCCGATCACTACGCTCTTGATGATGAACGCGGCCACGCCCAGCCCCAGGACAAAGAACAGAATAAGCGAGCCAAAGCGCCCGGCCTTGGACTTCTTCGCCAGATCCCAGACGATGAAACCCATGAAAATGATCAGGATGCTGACCAGGCCAGTCATCATCCACTCTTCAAATACTGCAGGATCCATCGTACTTCTCCAGCGCGGGCGGGGCTAAAAGGGCGCGGGGAGTATACGCCACGGGGAATTGGCGAAGTATTGACCTGCGTCGGTGTGTCGCAGTCATTCGTCGCCTGTACCGGCCTCTTCGCTGGCAAGCCAGCTCCTACAAGAGTTGTGTCGGCCGCGAAATTGCGGTCCACACCCATTCTGTAGGAGCTGGCTTGCCAGCGAAGGCGGTTTCAGCTGCGCAGATGAGTCAACGGCAGCTCGGTACTGTTGAGCACCTGATTCAACACAAAACTCGACCGCACACTGGTCACCCCTTCAATCCGCGTCAAATGCCCCAGCAGCAGTTTCTGATAGTGATCCATGTCCGGCACCACCACCTTCAACTGATAGTCGGCATCCATGCCCGTCACCAGGCTGCACTCCAGCACCTGCGGCAAGGTACGAATCGCCGCTTCGAAGTTCTCGAATCGTTCCGGCGTGTRCCGGTCCATACCGATCAGCACGTAAGCCGTCAGGCTCAAACCGAGCATCTTGCGGTCCAGCAGGGCGACCTGACGGGAGATGTAGCCGTCGTCCTCCAGTTGCTTGACCCGGCGCGAGCATGGCGAGGGCGACAGGCCGATGCGTTCGGCCAGTTCCTGGTTGGAGATGCGCGCGTCACGCTGCAATTCCGCCAAAATGCTCAAGTCGTATCGGTCGAGTTTGCTCATCAATCAGTCCTTTGTCATAACTATTGCGGCAGATTATCTATCCAGGGTTAAAAATTGCGCAAGTGATGTTTAATTGAGCAATCTTCGCAATCCTCTGCTGGCGTCTCAGGCCTATTCTTATCACCAGAATCACTGCTCGGACAAACAGTCCACAGCGGCTCGCCCAATCAGGCCAGCCGCGGTCGCCACCCCCCACCGGGGATGTGCCGGCCCCCGAGCTGCACACTGTCCAGAAGACGGCGTGAGGTGAGCCGACGTCAAAAGCGTCGAGCACGGACGAAGTTCTCAAGGGGAGGCCGACGGGTCTCCCCTTTTTCTTGCTCGCAATTTATTGCTCGGCCTCCATAAATAAGTTTCGTGACTGATAACCTGTTGCAGAACCGGCCTGTGCTTTCCCAGTCTTACGTTCAGGCCCTAACCCGCAGTGAGGAAAAGCATGAAATCGCGCATCTGGCGTTTAGCCGGTGTTGGTTTGTTGTGTGTCAGTGTCACTGCGCAGTCGCTGGCCGATGATCAGCAAAACCGTGGGCCCGATGGTGGTCAGCATGGGGCGGACAGCCAACAGGGAAACGGTCAGGGCCATGGCGGTAATAATCAGCCGCCCMCGCAAAACAATGAAGTCAATCGTGGCGAAAACAACCGCCAGTTCCAGCACAACAGCCAGACTCAGAACAATGGTCAGTGGCAGAGCCGTCCGCAGCCTGACTTCAACAATCCGATTCGATCGCCTCCGCCCCCGCCACAACTGCCGGCCAATGACCTGCCGATCCAGCCCCGGCCCGACACTGTGCACCAGACCCAGCCGCCGCAGCGTGGTTACTATCAGGATATGCCGCGACGCAACGACAACAACCAGCGCTGGAACGGTTATATCGGCGCTCCATCCAATGACATTTATTGGCAAGGTCGCCCGAGTGGCCACGGTAATGGCTGGGGCCCCGGCCCGCAATATCGCCCGGGACACGTGATCGACCGTTTCCCGGACCGCGAGTACCGAGTGCCTTACCGTGGCATGGATTATTTCTACTCCGGTGGTTACTGGTATCGCCCGCTGGGCCCACGCTATGTGGTGGTTGAACCGCCGCGTGGGATTCGCGTCAGCTATTTGCCGGATTACGCAGAGCAGGTGTTGATCGGCGGGTCGGTGCTGTTCCTGGCGGCAGGCTCGTATTACGCCTATGAGGAGAGCACCCGGGATTACGTCGTAGTCGAACCACCGGCTGGCACCTTGCAACCGCAACAGCAGCCGCAAATCGCCAGCAACGGATATGACGTGGAGGCGTATCCGGCCAACGGGCAGTCGGCGGAGCAGGTCAATCAGGATGGTTACGAGTGCTATCAATACGCGGTGCAGCAGAGTGGCTTCGACCCGCGAACCGCGACCTATCAACCGGACCCATCGGTGGTTCAAAACTATCGCCAGGCCCAAGGCAACTGCCTGAGCAGTCGCGGTTATCAGGTTCAGTAGCAGATATAAGCTTCAAGCTTCAAGCTTCAAGCTTCAAGCTTCAAGCTTCAAGCTTAAGGCTTGTAGCTCGAAGCTGCTTTCATAGGATCGGCGTGCACCAGCACTTCGGCTCGCGGGTAGGCGGCGTGAATCGCATCGGCGGCCTGATCGCTGATGCCATGGGCGACTGACAAGGTCAAATCCCCCGGCAATTCCAGATGCAATTGCACGAACCACTGGCTACCGGAAACCCGCGTGCGCAGATCATGCGCACCCAAAACCCCCGGCACGCTGCACGCCAGTTCAAGCATGTGCTGACTGACGTCCGGCGGCAGTTCCTCATCCATCAACACGGTAAAACTTTCCCGTGCGATCTGAATCGCGCTCCACAGAATGTACGCGGCAATCCCCAGGCCGAACCAAGGGTCGACCTGATGCCAGCCAAACCCGGCCAGCACCAGCGCCACCAGAATGCTGCCGTTGAGCAGCATGTCCGAGCGGTAATGCAGTGAGTCGGCGCGCACTGCGTTGGAACCTGTCGCCTTGACGACGCGATGTTGCAACATCAGCAACGCAAGCGTCAGCACCAGGGACAGCACAATCACCCCGATGCTGATCCACGGCGCGCCCACAGGCTGCGGATGTTGCAGTCGTTCAAACGCCTGCAAGGCAATCAACACCGCACTGCCACCAATGAACAACGCCTGGGCCATACCTGCCAGCGACTCGGCCTTGCCATGCCCGTAACGGTGATCGTCATCGGCCGGGCGCAAGGCGTAATGCACCGCCAGCAGGTTGAGCAGCGACGTGACGCCGTCGAGCGCCGAGTCGGTCAGCCCGGCGAGCATGCTCACCGAACTGCTCAACCACCAGGCGACGGCTTTAGCGACGATCAGCGTACACGCCACCGCCACCGAGGCGCGGGTCGCCAGCCGCAGCAGGCGGGCGTGTTCGGAGCTGGAAATCATAGGTGCGGGTTTTCCTTCCTGTGCACGGATTACGCGGCGGGTTGCAGGCCGAACATCGCCAGTTGCTGGGCGCTGCCCTTGTGTTGAATCAGGCGTGGGTCGTCCAGTGGGAAGCTGCGGCCCAGTTCTGTTTCGAGAATAGTCTGCAACTTGTGGTTATCGACTTTGCCGTCGGCGCTGATCGCTTCCTTGAGTTTTTCCGGGGCTACATGAGCGGTCTTGCCCGGCTCCAGATAAATCGCACCGGTGGCGAAGTCGACCGCAAAAGCGATCAGGCCGGGGAGGATGTAGAACAGCAGGCCCACGGCATCCAGCGCCGCAACGACCGGGTCGATCTTGCCGTCAATCTGCCCACGGCGGTCGGGGAAGAAAATCGAGCCGCAAGCGGTAACCTGGGTCAGTAGGGTTGCGACCAATACACCGCCAATCAGGCGAAAGGGAACACGCATATGAAATCTCCTGGGTCATTTGGAAAACGAAGCGACGTCGTTGTGAATTAGGACCGTGATAAACGCCGGGCAGTTCGCCGTTATACTCGCGCCGGCAGGGCGTGCCCACAGTAAATTGCGGCCGCGTCTCACCCCCATTGGGATAGTTGAGGATTGATGTTGTTTTTTTCAGATCGACAACGCGCAACGGCTGATGAAGGTTATCGGGGTTCGGCCCTCCGGGCTGAAGCTGTGGACGCGCCATGCTGCGTTGCGGGACTTGGCAAGGAAACGACCCTTACCTGCGTCCCGCACCTTGCCTGGCACGCCCACAGCTTCAACGTGACTCGCAATTTACTGTGGGCACGCCCTGGGGAGCCAGCATGATTTCTTTGCCGATTGATGAAGTTTTACCCGCCCTGCGTGAAGCCTTGGCGACACGCCACGAAGCTGTGCTCGAAGCACCGCCCGGCGCCGGTAAAACCACCCGCGTGCCCTTGGCCTTGCTCAACGAGTTCTGGCTGGCCGGGCAGACCATTCTGATGCTTGAACCGCGCCGGTTGGCAGCGCGGGCGGCGGCGGAGCGGTTGGCCAGTGAATTGGGCGAGAAAGTCGGTGAAACCGTCGGCTATCGGATTCGGCTGGACAGCAAGGTCGGCCCCAACACCCGTATTGAAGTGGTTACCGAAGGCATTCTCACGCGCCGTTTGCAGGATGACCCGGCGCTGGAAGGCGTGGGGCTGCTGATCTTCGACGAATTCCACGAACGCAGCCTCGACGCCGATCTGGCGTTGGCCCTGAGCCTGAATGGCCGGGAGCTGTTTCGCGACGATCAGCCACTGAAAATTCTTTTGATGTCGGCAACCCTGGAAGGCGAGCGCCTGGCCGGGTTGCTCGACGACGCGCCGATCCTGCGCAGTGAAGGGCGCATGTACCCGGTGGCAATGCGCTGGGGGCGGCCGTTTCAACCCGGTGAATTCATCGAGCCGCGGCTGGTGCAGACCATCCTTGAAGCCTTGAATGACGAAACCGGCAGTATTCTGGTGTTCCTGCCGGGGCAGGCGGAAATCCGTCGTGTGCATCAACAATTGGCCGATGCGTTGGGTGAGAACTCGCAGGTGCTGCTCTGCCCGTTGCACGGTGAACTGGACCTGAATGCCCAACGCGCGGCGATTGATCCGGCACCGGCCGGCAAGCGCAAGGTGGTGCTGGCGACCAACATCGCCGAGACCAGCCTGACCATCGATGGCGTGCGGGTGGTGATCGATGCCGGGTTGGCGCGGGTGCCGCGATTCGATCCCGGCAGCGGCATGACCCGTCTCGACACCCAACGTATCTCCAAGGCCAGCGCCACTCAGCGTGCGGGCCGGGCAGGGCGCTTGGAGCCGGGCGTGTGTTATCGCCTGTGGTCGCAGGATCAGCACGAGCAACTGGCGGCGTATGCCAGTGCGGAAATTCTTTCGGCGGACCTCGCCGGCCTGGCGTTGCAACTCGGTCGTTGGGGCGTGACGCCGGGTCAGTTGGTTTGGCTGGATGTACCTCCGGCCGCCGCTTATGCACAGGCGCAGGATTTACTGGATCGACTGGGCGCATTGGACGGTGAAGCGCTGACTCGCCACGGTCAGGCCATGGCCGAACTGCCGGCGCATCCACGCATCGCGCATTTGTTGTTGCGCGGTCAGGCGCTAGGCTTGGCTGACATGGCCTGCGATGTTGCGGCATTGCTTGGCGAACGGGATATTTTGCGCGGTGCGGGCGCCGACTTGCACAGCCGTTTGGTGCTGTTGTCCGGTGAAGAGCGCGCTGCGCGGGGGGCTCAGGGCGGCGTGCAACGGGCCCGGCAACTGGCGCGGCAGTATCGCGGTTTTCTGCGCGGAAAAGCCTCGGAGCCGGTCAGCGATCCGGATCACCCGCGCTGGCTCGGCGCGCTGTTGGCGCTGGCCTATCCCGACCGTGTTGCCCAGCAACGGCGTGCCGGTGGTGCGGAATATCGTTTGGCCAACGGACGCGCTGCGTTGTTCGCCGAGGCTGACAGCCTGATGAAACAATCGTGGTTGGTGATTGCCGATCTCGGCAGTCGTCAGGGCCAGCGTGAGGAGCGGATTTATCTGGCGACGGATTTCGATCCGGCGCTGTTCGATTCGGTGCTCGCCGAGCAAGTGCGCGTTGTCGATCAACTGGATTGGGACGAACGCGAAGGCGTGTTGCGTGCCGAGCGGCAGCGCAAGGTGGGCGAGTTAATCCTCAGCCGCGAACCGTTGACCGGTCTCGATGAAACTGCTCGCAGCCAGGCATTGGTGAATCTGGTGCGGCGTAAAGGTCTGGAGCTGTTGCCGTGGACACCGGAGTTGCGTCAGTGGCAGGCGCGGGTTGCCCTGTTGCGCCAATTGGACCTCAACAGCAAAAGCGACAGTGAATGGCCGGATGTCAGCGATGCCGCGCTGCTCAAAAGCCTCGAACAGTGGCTGATGCCGTACCTGGGCAAAGTCTCGCGGCTCAGCCACTTCGCGAACCTGGACCTGTCGAGCATCGTCCATAACCTGCTGCCGTGGCCGCTGCCGCAACGGCTCGATGAGCTGGCACCGCATCATTTGAGCGTGCCGTCAGGTTCATCGATTCGTCTGGATTACAGCGAGCAACCGCCGATTCTGGCGGTTCGATTGCAGGAGCTGTTCGGCCTGGCCGAGACCCCACGGATTGCCGGTGGCCGGCAAGTGGTGAAGCTGCATCTGCTGTCCCCGGCGCGGCGGCCGGTGCAGGTGACGCAGGATCTGGCGAACTTTTGGCGCAGCACGTATGCCGAGGTGAAGAAAGATTTGAAGGGGCGGTATCCGAAGCATTACTGGCCGGATGATCCATTGGTGGCCGAAGCGACTGCGCGGATCAAGCCCCGTAAATAGTCCCTCAATAACTGCGAAGAACCCTGTGGGAGCAAACCCGCCCCCACAGGTGGTTTTGCATCGTTAGTTGGCGGGCAACAGGAACCGCGCAATCACCGGTAAGTGATCGGAGATGCGCAACGTATCGTCCTGCCTCACCGTCGCCTCGACCCTTTTGATGCGCGGACTGTAGAACAGGTAATCAACAGTGCGGTCCGGGCCATTCAAGCCCGGATCATTCGGGTAGTGCGTCAGCCACAGTGCCCGATCGACGCCACTGGCTTCGTTGTTCGTCGGGATCATCGGGTACTTGTCCCACAGCACGTGTAGCGCGCTGTCGTCGGAGTAGGGCGTGCGCTGTTCGTCGGGCAGTCGGCGAAATTGCCCCAGCGGCAACAGATTGAAGTCGCCACCGATCAGCCACGGTGTGCCAAGGCTTTCGAACTTGTCGAGGACTTTGGCAATAGCCGTTACTTGGGCTTGCAACGTTTCGTCAGGCTGGAGGGCGCGGTCCAGATGGGTATTGAGAACTGCCATCTGACCGCCGTCGTTCAACGGCAGATAAGTCGCCAACAGGGCGTTTTTCGGTTTGAACTGACGGCTGATCACGTTGGCCGGTTCGACCGGCAATTGCAGGCGTTCGGCGTGTCCGATCTGGTAGCGGCTGAGCGTTACCAGTTGCCGGCCAACGCTGCCGAAAATGTGCGGCTGCGGTACGAATTCGGCCTTCCAGTCGAAGGCACGGGCGCTACATGGATACAGGTCGGCGACCCGCTCTTGCAGGAGCTTGAACTGGTTCTGGTAATCGCTGGTCTTGGCGTTGTCATCGAGCTCCTGCAACAACACGATGTCGGGGTTTTCGTCGCGAATTACCCGCGCCACTTCGTCTAGGCTGAAAGCCATATCTTCCAGTGTCGGCCTCTCGTCCTCACCCTGCGCCAGGTCGTTCCAGAACACGTAGCGTTTGCCCGCCAGGTACTGAACGTTCCAGGTCATCACCTTTAGCGCCTGACCTTGGACTAGGGTTGGCGCTTGAACCGTGCAGCTGACCGGCACCACTTCCCTGGCGTCGGGGCGCCAGGTCAGGTTGTAGATCAGGGTGATGACCCCGATCACGATCAACAGGCTCGGCAGGGTGTAGCGCAGTAGACGGGTCATGGCTCGGCTTATAGCGTTACAAAAGATGGCCCTGAGCATAACCGAGCGCCGCGCCGAAGCCCACGGTTAGAGCGGTCCATCAATCCTCCGGGGCTCTTCGCAGATCAGCATGAACAGGCGGAACAGCACCACGCTGGTGAACAGTTGCAGGAAGCTGTGGGCACTGTCGATCAGGAGCGAGATCACTGGGTTCTGCGGTTCGGGGTATACCGCCAGCGTTGCGCCCTTTAGCAGCCACAACGGCCCCATCACGCACAAAATGCACACCAGAATGCGCATGAAATGACCACGGGTCAGGCGCAGGCTTTCTTTCATGGCCGCCAGCGGCGCCAGGCCTCGCAGCACCAGCAGGTATTCGCCGAACGCCAGGGTTACCATCAGATAGATACCGGGCAGGAAGTACAGCGACAGGCCGAGCAGGATCAGCAGGGTATTGAGCGCGGTCAGCAAGGCGAAGCGCGGCCACAGGTAAGCGGCCCTCGATAGCAAAGCGCGATTGCCCGGCGATTCGCCACGGCTGCGGGCGTCGAGAAACAGAATCAGGGCGGCGGTGTACAGCGGATAAACCAGCAAGCCGACGATCACACTGACGCCGGGAAAACTGTCCGGCTCGGTAGAGTGGTCGACCACTAGTTGCAGGAGCGACTCGAAGATCACCAGCGGCAGGCACAGCTGCACGATCTGGCCCAGATTGCGCTTGAAGAAATACAGGGAGTCTCGCAGTACATCTAACGGATTCATCAGTCGGTATCGCTGGTTGGACGCAGTGGCCCACTTTAACCGATGAACCCCTTTGTGGCGCAAACGTAAACGTAAGGTAAAGGTCGTTGAAACGACTTGTTTCAGCCTCCATTAAGGTGGAGCACCTTATCCTCATCGGAAAAGGACAACGATTTTCCCGGCAATCTACGAGGTCGCCATGAACAGCGAAGAACAAACCCTGATCGATGGACTGTTTTCCCGGCTGCAACAGGCCGAATCGGATTCAGCCCCGCGCGATGCCCAGGCTGAGGGGCGGATCAAGGAACACCTGACTCGCCAGCCTGCGGCCGGCTATTTCATGACCCAGGCAATTCTGGTTCAAGAAGCCGCCATCAAGAGCCTCGACGAACAGAACAAACAACTGACCCGGCAAGTTCAACAATTGCAGGCTGAACTGCAATCGGCCAAGGCTCAGACAGCGGCACCGGCATCGAGCGGTGGTGGCTTTTTGTCGAGCATCTTCGGTAGCAGTGCCCGAGATCCGCAGCCAGCACCGGCCCAGAGTGCAGCGCCGTCCACGGGCGGCTGGCGCGAACCGGCGCGGCCATCGTTCAATTCGCAGCCACCCCAGCAGAACTTTGGTTCCGCGCCTCCACAGCAAAACTACGCCCCGCAACAGCAAGTTCCGGCGGCGGGCGGCAGTTTTCTCGGTGGTGCGCTGAAGACTGCCGCCGGCGTGGCAGGTGGCGTGATGCTGGCTCAGGGCATCAGCAGCCTGTTCCATCACAATCAGCAGCCAGAAGTGGTTGAAGTGATCAAGGAAGAGCCGGCTCAGGTCAGCGATCAGAGCGGCAATGGCTGGGGCGATGATCAGCGTATGGCTGATAACTCCAGCGATCAAGGCGGTTTTGCCGACACTGATTACAGCAATGACGATTCATCGTTCTTCGGCGGTGACGACGATTCCTTCGTCTGACACGCCATTCGTCCGGGGCGCGACCGTGCCCCGGGCCGATTATTCGCGGAACAATCCTTCGGGCTGGCATACTGGGCGACTTTTCGGGCCCGGTGCCTGATTTCGCCTGCGCGCCTGTGCGCCAAGAGGAAGTCCGCGGTGAAAAAAATCGCAGTGTTCGCCGATGTTCAAAACCTCTATTACACCGTGCGTCAGGCCTATGGCTGCCACTTCAACTACGCCGCTTTGTGGGCTGACATCAGCAAGCAGGGCGAGATCGTCGAGGCCTATGCCTACGCGATCGATCGTGGTGACAGCAAGCAGCAGCAGTTTCAGCAGATTTTGCGCAATCTTGGTTTCACCGTGAAGCTCAAACCCTACATCCAGCGCAGCGACGGTTCGGCCAAGGGCGACTGGGACGTGGGCATCACCCTGGACATCATGGACGCCGCCGATCATGTCGACGAAGTCGTGCTGGCTTCCGGCGACGGTGATTTTGACATGCTGCTGGAGCGCATCATCAGCAAACACGGGGTGCAAGCGGTGGCCTATGGCGTACCGGGCCTGACCGCCAATTCGCTGATCCGCGCTGCCAGCCGTTACGTGCCCATCGAAGGCGCGTTGCTGCTCAAGAATTGATTTTTACGGAGTTGAAACAGGTTTGGAACGCATAGCAGTCATCGACTTTGAAACCACCGGGATCTCCCCGAGCAGCAGCTGCCGGGCCACGGAAATTGCCGTGGTGATTCTTGAACAGGGACGCATCGTCGAGCGTTACCAGAGCCTGATGAATGCCGGCGTGCGCGTACCGGCTTTCATCGAGCAACTCACCGGCATCAGCAACGCCATGCTGCGCACCGCGCCGTCGGCGGAGCAGGTGATGAACGAAGTCAACGAGTTTGTTGGCATCACGCCGCTGCTGGCGCACAACGCGGCGTTCGACCAGAAGTTCTGGGACTTTGAGTTGGGGCGGATCAAGCGCACGCGTTTGCAGAACTTTGCCTGCTCGCTGCTGCTAGCCCGCCGGCTGATGCCTGCGGCGCCGAACCACAAGCTCGGCACCCTTACCACCTTCGCTAACCTGCCCAATACTGGCAAGGCGCACCGGGCCATGGCCGATGCTGAAATGGCCGCCAACCTGACGGCGCATTTGGCTGAAGAGTTGCGGCGCAAGCATGGGTTGCGCGAGTTGTCCCATGATTTGCTGTGCAAGTTGCAGAAAGTGCCGGCGGCGAAAGTAACCGAACACCTCCAGCGCTACCGCTAATCCCGAGTCCTGCAAGTCACCCTTGTGGGAGCTAGCCTGCTGGCGATTACGGTGTGTCATTCAACCTCTTGGTTGGCTGAACCACCGCAATCGCCAGCAGGCTGGCTCCCACATTGATATGTGTTGATTTCAGGTTTGTTTGCCATTGCCTTCGATGTGCCCCAACGGCACGCGCTTTTCAATCGCACTCGAAAGCACAATCGACGTCTTGCTGAACCCGAACTTGGCAATCTTGTTAATCAACTCCTCCAGCTCCGGCATCGATCCCACCGCCGCTTGCATGATGACGCACGGATCGCCGGTAACCCGGTGGCACTCGGTCAATTGCGGGATTTTGATCAAGTCGTCATAGGCCTTTTGATTGCCATGCTGGTTCAGGCGCAGTTCGATCACGCACTGGATCGGCAAACCGAGCTTGGCCATGTCGACTTTCGCTTGGTAACCGGTAATCACGCCACTGGCTTCCAGTTTGGCCACGCGCTCGGCCACGGCCGGGGCGGACAGGTTGACCTTGCGCGCGAGGTCGGCGTAAGACGCACGGCCGTTTTCCAGCAGGGCGCCGAGGAGCATGCGGTCGTATTTATCCATCGTCGTACACCTGAAAAATGACTGACTTTCGAAAGCACGGTTTATAACGCCGATCTCCGTGTTTTGAAAAGTGTACCGGCGCTATAAACAGGTTTTGTAACTTATTTTTCGCCGTTGGCCTTTCTAGAATAGTTGTTCACATTGTCCTGTCATCGAGCTGCTCATGCCTGGCTTACGTCGTTTTCCCTTACCGTTGATCGCTGCTTTTTTCGCGCTGTACGTGATTTGGGGATCAACCTATCTGGCGATCCGCATCGGTGTGGAATACTGGCCGCCGTTGTTGCTCGCCGGAATCCGTTTTGTGGTCGCCGGGACGCTGATGTATGCCTTCCTGCGCTGGCGCGGCGCGCCGGCACCGACCTGGGCACAGTGGAAAGCGGCCGGCATGATCGGGGTCTTGCTGCTCGCTGGCGGTAACGGCGGAGTCACTGTGGCCGAACACATGGGGGTGGCCTCCGGTGTGGCCGCTTTGGCTATTGCGACGGTGCCGTTGTTTACCTTGTTGTGCGGATATTTCTGGGGCGCGCGTAATACCCGTCTCGAATGGGCCGGGATTGTGCTCGGGTTGATCGGCATTGCCATGTTGAATCTCGGCTCGAACCTGCAATCGAGCCCGTTGGGCGCGGCCTTGCTGGTGCTGGCGGCGGCTTCTTGGGCGTTCGGTTCGGTCTGGAGCAAACACTTGCCGTTACCCCAGGGGGCGATGGCCAGTGCTGTAGAAATGCTGGTTGGCGGTGTGGTGCTGCTGATCGGCAGCGCACTGAGCGGCGAACATCTGCAAGCCCTGCCACCGATCGAAGGGTGGGCGGCCTTGGCGTATCTGACGTTCTTCGGTTCAATTATCGCGTTCAACGCGTACATGTATCTGTTGAAAAACGTGCGTCCGGCGGCGGCGACCAGTTATGCCTACGTCAACCCGGCCGTGGCGGTGTTGTTGGGTATCGTGTTTGTTGGCGAGACCATTGGCATCGAAGAAGGTCTGGCGATGCTGGTAATCATCAGCGCCGTGGTGTTGATCGGTTTGCCGCAGTGGCGTCGGGCGCCTGAGCAGCCGGCTGTAGTCGCGCCGACAGAATCCCGTGTGAATTAGGGTAAACTGCGCGCCATTGCATCTTGTTTTGCACACTTGTTTTGAAAAACCCGCGCTGAATTTTCCTACGGTAATCCCATGACTTTCGCCACCCTTGGCCTGATCGAACCCTTGCTGCGCTCTCTCGAGACGCTCGGCTACCAGACCCCGACGCCGGTTCAGGCGCAAGCCATTCCGGCGGTGCTGGCCGGTCGTGACTTGATGGCTGCCGCCCAGACCGGCACCGGCAAGACCGCCGGATTTGCGTTGCCGCTCCTGCAATTGCTGGCCATGGAAGGGCCGAAAGTCACCGCCAACTCCGTACGCGCACTGATTCTGGTGCCGACCCGCGAGCTGGCGGAACAGGTTCACGAAGCCGTGCGTCAGTACGCCGAGAACCTGCCGTTGAGCACTTATGCGGTGTACGGCGGCGTCAGCATCAACCCGCAAATGATGAAACTGCGCAAAGGCGTCGACCTGCTGGTGGCCACGCCGGGCCGCTTGCTTGACCTGTTCCGTCAGAACGCACTCAAGTTCAATCAGCTGCAAACCCTGGTGCTGGACGAAGCCGATCGTATGCTCGATCTGGGCTTCTCTGAAGAGCTGGGCAACATTTACAAGGCACTGCCGAAGAAACGTCAGACGCTGTTGTTCTCGGCGACGTTCTCCGATGCGATCCGCACCCTGGCCGGGCAGATGCTCAACGATCCGCTGAGCATCGAAGTCAGCCCGCGTAACGTCGCCGCCAACACGGTTAAACAGTGGGTCGTGACCGTCGACAAGAAGCGCAAGCCGGAGCTGTTCGTTCACTTGCTGCGCAAAGGCAAGTGGAAGCAGGTGCTGGTGTTCGCCAAGACCCGCAACGGTGTCGACGCACTGGTGGAAAAACTCCAGGGCTTGGGCATCAATGCCGACGGCATCCACGGCGACAAACCTCAGGCCACGCGCCAGCGCGCACTGGACCGATTCAAGGCCAGCGAAGTGCAGATCCTGGTCGCCACCGACGTTGCGGCCCGTGGTCTGGACATCGAGGACTTGCCGCTGGTGGTCAACTTCGACCTGCCGATTGTGGCGGAAGACTACATCCACCGCATCGGTCGTACCGGCCGTGCGGGTAACACCGGGCAGGCGATTTCGCTGGTGTGCGCCGATGAAGTGAATCTGCTGTCGGCCATCGAGACGTTGACCCGTCAGACATTGCCTCGGCAGATGGAGCATGACTTTGAGCCTGAACACCGCGTACCGGATACCGATGCCAGCGGTCAGGTGGTCAAGAAGCCGAAAAAGCCGAAGAAGCCAAAGACCTCAAGTGGCGGCGGCAAGCGCAACCTGGGCAAGTGGGTAGAGAGCGGGGATGCTTCGGCGCCGGAGCCTTCGATCAAGCCTGTGCGTAAAGTGCCGGTGTTCAATACTGGACCGCGTAAGAAGAAGCCTTAAAAGCAGCTATAAGTTGCAAGCTACAAGCTGCAAGTTAAAAGCCATTAACTTGCAGCTTGTAGCTTAAAACTTGCCGCTGCTTCTGAGCCATCCCACCATCCCCATCCCCGCCGCACGCCCACTGGCGAAACACGCGGTCAGCAGATAGCCGCCCGTCGGCGCTTCCCAATCCAGCATCTCCCCCGCGCAGAACACGCCAGGCAACTGCTTGAGCATCAAGCGTTCATCCATCGACTCAAACATCACGCCCCCGGCGCTGCTGATGGCTTCGTCCAGTGGGCGGGTTTTCACCAGCGTCAGCGGCAATGCCTTGATCGCTTTGGCGAGCAACGCCGGGTCACTGAAGCAGTCAATCGGCGTCAGTTCACGCAACAATGCTGCTTTAACCCCATCTATACCCAGCTGACTGTGCAGGTGTTTGGACATCGAACGTGAACCGCGCGGCTTGCTCAGCGCTGCCTGCACTTTATCCACAGGCTTGCCCGGCAGCAGGTCCAAATGAATGGTCGCGCAACCGTTGAGGTTGATGGCTTCGCGGATCGGTGAGGACAGGGCGTAGATCAGGCTGCCCTCAATTCCGGTCGCCGTGATCACACATTCCCCGAGCCGTGGCGCGTCGTCATTGAGGCCGATGGCGATGTTTTTCAGCGGCGCACCGGCGAATTTACTGACCATCAATTCGCTCCAGGCCTGCACCTCGAAGCCGCAATTGCTCGGTTGCAACGGGGCAAGTCCCACACCGCGTTGTTCCAGCGGCTGCATCCACGCGCCATCCGAACCGAGGCGCGACCAACTGCCACCGCCGAGGGCCAGCAGTGTGGCGTCAGGTGTCAGGCTTTTTTCACCGTCGGGGCTCGACACGTTCAGGCTGCCGTCGGCATTCCAGCCCAGCCAGCGGTGACGGGTGTGGATAACTACGCCGGCATCTCGCAAGCGTTTGAGCCAGGCGCGCAGCAGCGGCGCCGCTTTCATGTCGGTTGGAAAAACCCGGCCGGAACTGCCGACAAAGGTTTCGATGCCCAGGTCATGAATCCATTGGCACAGTGCGTTGGCGCCAAAGGATCGCAGCAGCGGGGCAATCTGCGGTGCGCGCTCGGCGTAGCGCGAGAGAAACGCCGGGTAGGCTTCGGAATGGGTGATGTTCATGCCGCCGACTCCGGCCAGCAGGAATTTGCGTCCCACCGAAGGCATGCCGTCGTACAGGTCGACCTTGATCCCGGCCTGGCTCAACACTTCAGCCGCCATCAGGCCGGCGGGGCCACCGCCGATGATGGCGACGTGAGGGGGGGAGGAGGTCGAGGGCTGGGTCATTAAGTGCACTGCGGTTTGGCGGAATAAGGCGGGCATTCTACCAGCACAGGTCTATGTGGGAGCGGGCTTGCTCGCGAAGGCGGCGGTACATTCAACATTGATGTCGACTGTGCTAACGCCTTCGCGAGCAAGTCGAATCGTCGCACCGCCGCTCCCACAGGGGATTTGTGGGGGGTTCAAGATCTGGTTAAAAAACAACCAGCGCTGTGTAAGCTATACGCGGTAAGGGCTGCAGGCCCTTTCACTCAGGTTATCCACAGGCAGTTCCACAGGCATTGTGGGTAAAGACCCACGGTTCAATGACAACCTGATGACTGCCAGACCCGCTGCGCGCTGTGATGCAGGATGCCATGTCGGCGCGCCAGGGCCTTGCGGTCCTTGCTGTAACCGCCACCAATCACCCCGACCACCGGAATATCCCGGCCCAGGCAATGACGCATCACGCTTTCATCACGCGCCGCCACGCCTTCGTCCGTCAGCTTCAAGTAACCCAGGGCGTCGTCCTTGTGCACATCGACACCGGCGTCATACAACACCAGGTCCGGTTGATAGAGCGGCAGCAAATAGTTGAGCGCATCGTCGACCACTTTCMGGTACTCGGCGTCGCCCATGCCCTTGGGCAACGGGATGTCCCAGTCGCTTTCGGCTTTGCGTGCAGGAAAATTCTTTTCGCAGTGTAGGGAAACGGTCACCGCGTCCGGGGTGTTGTGCAGGATGCGTGCAGTCCCGTCGCCCTGATGCACGTCGCAATCGAAGATCAGCACCCGATTCACCCGGCCGCTTTCCAGCAGGTAGTGGCTGATCACCGCCAGGTCATTGAAGATGCAGAAGCCCGCCGGGTAATCGTAATGCGCGTGATGCGTGCCGCCCGCCAGGTGACAGGCCAAACCGTGTTCCAACGCCTGCTGCGCCGCCAGCAACGAACCGCCGACCGCGCGCACCGTGCGCCGGGCCAGGGCTTCGCTCCAGGGCAGGCCGAGGCGCCGTTGGTCTTCACGGGACAACTCGCCACTCATGTAACGTTCGATATACGCAGCGTCATGGGCGAGGGCGAGAATCTCAGCAGGGCAGAGTTCCGGGCGCAGCAGGTCGGCGTCCCGGGTCAGGCCGCTGTCCACAAGGTGATCGCGCAGCAAGCGAAACTTGTCCATGGGGAAGCGGTGATCCGCCGGGAACTCGGGGCTGTAGTCTTCGTGATAAATCAGCGGCAGCGGCATGATGATTTCATGTAGGAATGAGAGAAGGATCCTACCAGCGATGTAGACTTGCGGCATGGAAACGGGGGAACGCAATGGAGCCAATACTGGAACTCGAAAGCGCGCGACTGTTGTTACGGCAGTGGCGCGATGAGGATTTGCCTGAGTTTGCGGCGATGTGTGCCGATCCACAGGTGATGCGCTATTTCCCGGCGCYGTTGAGTCGGTTGGAAAGTGCCTCGCTGATCGGACGCGTGCGCGGGCATTTTGCCGAGCATGGTTTTGGCCTGTGGGCACTGCAACGCAAGGACACCGGTCAGTTCATCGGGTTTACAGGGCTGGGTGTGGTGGGTTTCGACGCGCCATTCACTCCCGCGACCGAAATCGGCTGGCGCCTGGCACGCGAGCACTGGGGCCTGGGCTACGCCAGTGAAGCGGCCTGGACCGCGCTGCGTTGCGGGTTTGACCGGTTGGCGCTGACGGAAATCGTGTCCTTCACCACTCAATCCAACACGCCTTCCGAAAAAGTCATGCAGGCCATCGGCATGCACCATGATTCAGCCGATGACTTCGAGCATCCCAGGCTCGCGGCCGACCATCCCCTGCGTCACCATGTGCTGTACCGAATCACCCGTGAACAATGGCTGCAAACCTTGCATGGATAAGCCGGCGCGGACGTTTACAATGGCTCCCATATTGTTGGCCCGGGCCAGAAATTGAATCGACCGTCGCAGCCAAGACTGCGCGGCAATGTTTTGCGTGAGGAGAGTCTGAATGAGCCAAGTGTTGGATGATCTGGTCGACCTGCTGACCCTGGAACCAATCGAAGAAAACCTGTTCCGTGGCCGCAGTCAGGACCTGGGTTTTCGCCAGTTGTTCGGCGGTCAGGTGATCGGTCAGTCGCTGTCGGCAGCCAGTCAGACGGTTGAAGAAGCGCGGCATGTGCATTCCATGCACGGCTATTTCCTGCGGCCGGGCGATTCCGCGTTGCCCGTGGTTTATCAAGTGGATCGGGTGCGCGACGGTGGTAGTTTCAGCACACGCCGGGTAACGGCGATCCAGAAGGGCAACCCGATTTTCACCTGCAGTGCCTCGTTCCAATACGACGAAAAAGGCTTCGAGCACCAGGCCGAAATGCCGGTTGTGGTCGGACCGGAGAACCTGCCCTCGGAACTGGAACTCACCCAGCAGCGCGCGCACCTGATCCCCGAGCACATGCGCGAAAAACTGCTGTGCCCGAAACCGATCGAATTTCGCCCGGTAACCGAAAAAGATCCCTACAACCCGCTGCCGTCCGATCCGATCAAGTACGCCTGGTTTCGCGCCGACGGTGCCTTGGCTGACTCGCCGGCGCTGCACAAATACTTGCTGGCCTATGCGTCGGACTTCGGTCTGTTGGTCACCTCGATGCAGCCTCATGGCAAAACGGTCTGGCACAAAGACATGCAAGTCGCCAGCCTCGATCACGCGCTGTGGTTCCATCAGGATCTGCGTGCCGATGACTGGTTGCTCTACGCGATGGACAGCCCGTGGGCCGGCAATTCCCGAGGCTTTAACCGTGGCAGTGTGTTCAACCGTGCCGGGCAACTGGTGGCCTCGGTCACGCAGGAAGGCCTGATTCGTCATCGCAAGGATTGGGCATGAGCCTGGCCGAGGTGCGTCACTGGGTGTTCGACATGGACGGCACCCTGACGGTGGCCGTGCATGACTTCGCGGCGATTCGCGTGGCACTCGCGATCCCGGCCGAAGACGACATCCTGACGCACCTCGCGGCATTGCCGGCTGATGAAGCGGCAGCTAAACACGCGTGGTTGCTGGAGCATGAAAGGGATCTGGCGTTGGGTTCGAAACCGGCCCCAGGTGCGGTGGAGCTGGTGCGTGAGTTGGCCGGGCGCGGCTATCGCCTGGGCATTCTCACGCGCAATGCCCGGGAGTTGGCGCACGTCACGCTGGAGGCCATCGGCCTGGCGGACTGCTTTGCGGTGGAGGATGTGCTGGGGCGTGATGAAGCGCCGCCCAAACCGCACCCCGGTGGTTTGCTGAAACTGGCCGAGGCCTGGAAGGTGTCGGCGAGCGAGATGGTGATGGTCGGTGATTACCGGTTTGACCTGGATTGCGGGCGTGCGGCGGGGGCGCGGACGGTGTTGGTAAATTTGCCGGATAACCCGTGGCCTGAGCTGACGGATTGGCAAGCGGCGGATTGTGTGGCGTTGCGGGAAATGCTTTTGGCTTGAGGGCCTCTTCGTCGGAACGCCGCCCGGAGCCGGCTCGCACCCACAGGGGTTCTTTATGGAATACAAAATTTGTGTTCACTGAAGATCCAATGTGGGAGCGAGCCGGCTCGCGAAAGGGCACTGTCCGGCGGCACCAATCTCACTGCCCAAACAACGCCTTCTGCCCCTCCGGCGAAGTAAACATCCCATCCCCGTTATGCCCAACCCCCGGCACTTCGACCAATCGCTGGTTCACCCCGCGCGGATTGCGGCGCAGCAAATAATCAAAATAGAAATGCCCGCGAGCCAGGCGATTGGCGCCCTGAGCTTCAGCCTCGCACCCCTTGTCCAGCGCCGGATGCTGCGGGTCGATGTCTTGCTGCCCGAGCAGATAAGTCACGTCACGCTTGACGTAATTGCCTTCAATCTGCGGCGCTGTTTGCCCACTGGCATAGAGCGGCAAATCCGTCAGGCCGTACTTCCAGCGGTTAAAACCGGGGCATTTCGCGTGATCGAACGCCACGGGCCGCCGCTCATCGAAATAGGCATACGAGGAAGGGTTGGCGACCACATAGCGGATATTCACACCGGCAGCCGTGAGTGCCGATTGGTCGTGAGCCAGCAATGCATAACGCTGAACCACTTGAGCACCACCGGAATGACCGGCAATGACGATTTGCTTCACATCCGGAAACTGTTGCTGGTCGCTGACTCTCGCGATGATTTGATCCAGTGCCCCATAGGAACTCAGTGCAAACGGGGCGGAGGATAAACCGCCGGCCATCCAGTCGTTGCCTTGCCAGCGCAGGACGGTGTCCGCCACTGGATGCTGGGCGACATCGGTTTCGTTGAGAAATTGTGGAGCGATCACCAGCGTGGTTTGGCTTTGTCCTGCCAGTTCAGCCGCCTGTTCGGCGCTCTGGCGGTAGGTTTCAGAGTTACGCAACCGACCATGGATGATGATCAGTACGCGCTCGATTTTCGCTGGCGCCGGGCCGATGCCCACCACCATTTCGCCTTCTTTGAGTAACAGCCGCCCGGGGCTGAGTTCTTTAACCCCTTGCTCGGCGGCTTGGGTACTTGCGCAGGTAAACAGTACAGCTAACAGCCACTTATTCATTTACAGGTTTTTCGCCGCAAAGGTATCGCACTGGCCCACCTGGCCTTGTGCAAATCCGGTTTTAAACCAGCGCACTCTTTGCGCTGACGTACCATGGGTAAACGAGTCCGGCACCACGCGACCCTGACCTTGCTGCTGCAAGCGGTCGTCGCCGATGGCGTTGGCGGCGTTCAAGGCTTCTTCGATATCGCCGGGTTCCAGCCAGTTCAGACGCTTTTGCGCATTGTTGGCCCAGACCCCGGCCAGGCAATCGGCCTGCAATTCCTGGCGCACGAGTAAACCGCCATCGCCTTCCATCTGCCGGCCTTGCTGGCGGGCGGTCTGCATTTTCGCCGATACGCCGAGCAAGGTCTGAACGTGATGTCCGACTTCGTGAGCGATCACGTAGGCTTGGGCGAAGTCACCGGCGGCGGCAAAGCGTTGCGACATTTCCTGGAAGAACGCCATGTCCAGGTAGACCTTCTGGTCGGCCGGGCAATAGAACGGGCCGGTCGCTGATGTCGCCAGACCACAGGCCGAATTGACGCGATTGCTGAACAGCACCAGGGTTGGATCTTTATATTGCCGACCCGCCTGCTGGAAAATCTGACCCCAAGTGTCTTCTGTATCGCCGAGGATCGAACGCACGAATTCGGCGCCTTCGTCGTTTGCGGGTGGCGCCTTGCGGGTTTGGGTGGTGGCCGGTGCCGATTGCTCGCTCATTTGCCCGGTGAGCTGTCCGAGGATTTGCAGCGGGTCCTGGCCGGTGATCCAGCCGATGCCGACAATCAGAATGATCGCCGTCAGGCTCAGGCCTTTGCCACCCCCGAAGCGCATCCCACCGCCACCACCGACATCATCACCACGGGCATCGACCACGTTGTCGCTGCGTCTGCCTTTTTTCCATAGCATGTGGGAATCCTCTGGTTGTCCGTGGGGATGAGTGTTGCTGGTGTGCGGGAGCGACGCCAGCCCGGTCGTCCGGGTTCTCTGCGTGTGCCAGCATGCAATGTAGCTTTGACGACATCGGGAACCTTGCAGACTGTAGGAACATGGATAGCCCGTCGAATTCCGTCAGGTGGTGGGTTTTTATCGAATGGGTGAATGCCTGTGCTTGCCGACTGTTCAGTTCCAGATTTTGCGTTACACGGTTCATCTTCTAGAATCAGGCAAATTGTGTGTGGAATCTCCCATGGCCGGCAGTCAGATCGAACGTGTTTTCAGCGTGCTGGAAAGTCTTACCAGTGACCCTCGCGGCCTGCAAATGCAGACGCTGGCGGAACAACTGGACATCCCTAAAAGCGCGACCCATCGCTTGCTCGCCGAGCTGATCCGCTTGGGTTATGTGCGGCAAAATCCGGAGAACCTGCGCTATCACCTGTCGACCAAGCTGGTGGCAATGGGGTTTCGTTATCTGGCGGGCAGCGGCGCCGATATCGTGCAGCCGGTGCTGGATCGCCTGGCTCAGGAGACCGGTGAACTGGTGCGCCTTGGCGTCATTGAGGGCGAGCGGCAGATCTGGATCGCCAAGTCTCAGGGGGCCCGGTCCGGCCTGCGATACGACCCGGACATGGGCCGCGATGCGCCGTTGTTCTATACCGCCTCGGGCCACGCGTGGCTGGCGTGCATGAGCGATGCCGAGGCGTTGTCGCTGGTAGAACGACAGGGTGGTGAGCGTCCGAAGGACGTGGGGCCGAATGCGCCGCGTTCCAATATTGAACTGCTCGAACGTCTGCGTCTGGCGCGGGAGCAGGGCTATGCCTGGGTTGAAGAGAGCTCGGCGGTGGGCACCTCGGCGATAGCTGCCGTGGTGCGACACCCGAGCGAGGGGCGGGTGATCGGGGTGTTGAGCATCGCCGGGCCCAGTGCGCGAATGCCCGGGGCGCGGTTGCATGAATTGGCTCCGCTGTTGTTGACGTTTGCCGAAGAGTTGTCGGCGGCGAGCCTGGCTTCAGAGTTGTTCAGTTAACTCGGACATACCACCACAATGGAAACTCTGTTCATCGGAAAACTGTGCGTTGTTCGAACGGTTTCAGCCTATGCTTATGTAGGAATCTGGAACCAGGTTCTAAATTATTGGAATTCGCCAGGCACAAGGGAACCCATATGACCGTCAGCACCCCGCTCTCCGGCGTAAATCGCCCCTTCAAAGGGATTTTGCTGATCGTTCTCGCCACCTTCCTCTTTTCCAGCCACGACGCCTTGTCGAAATACCTCTTGGGCTTTTACCCGATGGTCATGGTCGTTTGGGCGCGTTATGTGGTCCACACCTTGTTGATGGCGGGGATTTTTCTACCGCAATCCGGGTTGGGTGTGTTGCGTACCAAGCGGCCTTTGCTGCAGACGATGAGAGCGTTGTGCCTGTTGGGCACCAGTCTGTTTTTCACCACCGGTTTGCAATACATCCCGTTGGCCGAAGCCACGGCGGTCAACTTTCTTGCGCCAGTGCTGGTCACCGCATTGTCGGTGCCGTTGCTGGGCGAGCACGTCACCCGTGGCCAATGGATCGCGGTGATTTGTGGATTTGTCGGCGTATTGATCATCGTCCACCCAGGCGGTGATCTGTTCACGCCTGCGGTGCTGTTGCCGTTCTGCTCGGCACTGTTTTTCTGCTTCTATCAATTGCTCACCCGCAAGCTCAGCAACATCGACAGCCCGACCACGAGTAACTTCTTCGCCGGCCTGTGCAATACCTTGGTGATGTGCGCGTTGGTGCCGTTCTTTTGGCAAATGCCAACCTTTGGGCATGGCTTGCTGATGGTGGCGTTGGGTGCTTGCGGGATGACGGCTCACTTGTTTCTGACTCAGGCGTTCCGCTTCGCCGCGCCCGCGCTGCTGGCGCCGTTCGGTTATTGTCAGATTGTGTTTGCCGGTCTGCTGGGCTGGCTGCTGTTTTCCCACACGCCGACCCTGACCACCGTGGTCGGGATCGCGGTGATTTGCTGCAGCGGGTTGGCGGCAGCGTGGCAACAGAGTCGTCGGTAGGAGAAACAAAAAGGCAGGCCTGGAATCAGGCCTGCCGGGGGAAGGGCAATTACTCGGTAACGGTAGGAATCTTGCGCGGTGCCATGAAGTACATCCAGGTCAGGGCAATGAAGTACATCGCCGGGATCAAGGTGAACAGCACGGTGT
>NZ_JBFUKU010000066.1:0-23458 GCF_056400685.1 Pseudomonas sp. P5_A12
GAAGATGGTCTGCGTTTCGCTATCCGTGAAGGCGGTCGTACCGTCGGCGCTGGCGTCGTAGCCAAAATCATCGAGTAAGCTCTTTTTGAGTATGCTTTGATGACTTGAAAAAGCCTCCGCTCAGCGGGGGCTTTTTTATTGGGTTGACACCTATCTGGGGCGTCTATAGAATTGCGCCTCCTTTTAACGGGCGTATTGCGCTCGGTGGGAATAGCAGCCGGAGTCTGAAATCCAATGCAAAATCAGCAAATCCGTATCAGGTTGAAGGCTTTTGACCATCGCCTGATCGACCAATCCACCCAGGAAATCGTGGAAACCGCGAAACGTACTGGTGCTCAAGTGCGTGGTCCAATTCCACTGCCTACCCGTAAAGAGCGGTTCACCGTTCTGGTCTCCCCGCACGTCAACAAAGACGCGCGTGACCAGTACGAGATCCGTACTCATAAGCGCGTTCTGGACATCGTCCAGCCAACGGATAAAACCGTTGATGCTCTTATGAAGCTTGATCTTGCGGCCGGTGTGGAAGTGCAGATCAGCCTCGGCTAAGACTCGGTCTTAGTCGTGTAACGCTCTGAAATGGGCGGCCATAGCGGGTGAAAGCCCCGTACACTCATGAGGTTTACAACATGACTATTGGTGTAGTCGGTCGTAAATGCGGTATGACCCGTATTTTCACCGAAGAAGGTGTCTCCATTCCGGTCACGGTCATTGAGATCGAACCGAATCGCGTCACCCAGTTCAAAACTGAAGAGACCGATGGCTACCGTGCAGTGCAAGTCACTGTAGGCGAGCGTCGTGCTTCGCGTGTTACAGCTGCTCAAGCTGGCCACTTCGCTAAGGCGAACGTTGCCGCTGGTCGTACCGTAATGGAATTCCGTCTTGAAGAAGGCGAGTACCAGGCTGGCGATCTGATCAACGCTGAAATCTTCGCTGCTGGTCAACTGGTTGATGTAACCGGTCAGTCCAAGGGTAAAGGCTTCCAGGGTACGATCAAGCGTTGGAACTTCCGCGGGCAAGATAATACCCACGGTAACTCCGTGTCCCACCGCGTTCCAGGCTCTATCGGCCAGTGCCAGACTCCTGGTCGTGTATTCAAGGGCAAAAAAATGTCCGGTCATATGGGCGCTGAGCGCGTGACCGTGCAGTCCCTCGAAGTAGTGCGCGTGGACGCTGAACGCAATCTGTTGTTGGTCAAGGGCGCTGTTCCTGGCGCTACTGGCGGCAACTTGGTTGTACGTCCAGCAGCCAAGGCTCGCGGTTAAGGGGAAGCTGACATGCAATTAAATGTAAATGACGCTCAAGCGATCGAAGTTTCCGAACTGACATTTGGCGGCGAATTCAACGAGACGCTGGTTCACCAAGCAGTCGTGGCCTACATGGCTGGCGGCCGTCAGGGCTCCAAGCAGCAAAAGACCCGTTCCGACGTTCGTGGTGGCGGTAAGCGCCCATGGCGTCAGAAAGGTACTGGCCGTGCTCGTGCCGGTACTATCCGTAGCCCAATCTGGCGTGGCGGCGGTACCACTTTCGCAGCTCGTCCTCAGGATCACACCCAGAAGCTGAACAAGAAGATGTATCGCGCAGCAATGCGTTCCATCCTTGCTGAGCTGGTGCGTACTGATCGTCTGGTTGTGGTTCAGGACTTCGCTGTTGATGCACCGAAGACCAAAGATCTGCTGAACAAACTGACTGGCATGGGCTTGACTGACGTCCTGATCGTGTCTGAAGTCGTTGATCAGAACCTGTACCTGGCTGCTCGTAACCTGCCACACGTTGACGTACGTGACGTGCAGGGTTCCGATCCAGTTAGTCTGATCGCATACGACAAGGTGTTGATCACCGTGTCGGCCGTGAAGAAATTCGAGGAGCTGCTGGGATGAACCAGGAACGCGTATTTAAAGTTCTGCTTGGCCCGCACGTTTCCGAGAAGGCTACGGTTCTGGCTGACAAGAAAGGCCAGTTCGTTTTCAAGGTTGCAACTGATGCAACCAAGCTGGAAATCAAGAAGGCCGTCGAAAGCCTGTTCAGCGTGAAAGTAGAGCGTGTTACTACCCTGAATGTTCTGGGTAAGAGCAAGCGCACTGCTCGCGGTCTGGGCAAGCGTAATGACTGGAAGAAGGCAGTTATCTCCCTTCAGCCAGGCCAAGATCTCGATTTCAGCAGCAGTGCTGAGTAAGGAAGGGGTGCATCATGGCAATCGTTAAATGCAAACCGACTTCCCCTGGCCGCCGTTTTGTGGTCAAGGTGGTCAACCAGGAGCTGCATAAAGGCGCTCCTCACGCACCGCTGCTCGAGAAAAAATCGAAGACTGGTGGTCGTAACAACAATGGTCGCATTACCACTCGTCACATCGGTGGTGGCCATAAGCAGCATTATCGTCTGGTCGATTTCCGTCGCAACGACAAAGATGGCATCTCTGCCACTGTCGAGCGTATCGAATACGATCCAAACCGTACTGCTCACATCGCTCTGCTGCTGTACGCAGATGGCGAGCGTCGCTACATCATCGCCCCTAAAGGCGTGAGCGCTGGCGACCAGCTGATCGCAGGTGCTCTGGCACCGATCAAGCCGGGCAACGCTCTGCAACTGCGTAACATTCCAGTTGGTAGCACCGTACACGGCATCGAATTGAAGCCAGGTAAAGGCGCGCAAATCGCTCGTTCCGCTGGTGCTTCGGCTCAGCTGATCGCTCGTGAAGGTGTCTACGTGACCCTGCGTCTGCGTTCTGGTGAGATGCGTAAAGTGCTGGCTGAATGCCGCGCGACCCTGGGTGAAGTCTCGAACTCCGAGCACAGCCTGCGTTCGCTGGGTAAAGCTGGTGCCAAACGCTGGCGTGGCGTTCGCCCAACCGTTCGTGGTGTTGCCATGAACCCGGTTGACCACCCACATGGTGGTGGTGAAGGTCGTACCTCTGGTGGTCGTCATCCGGTATCGCCATGGGGCTTCCCGACTAAGGGCGCGAAGACTCGTGGTAATAAGCGTACCGACAAAATGATCGTCCGTCGTCGCAAGTAAATAGAGGGATACGACAGTGCCACGTTCTCTGAAAAAAGGTCCTTTTATCGATCTTCACCTACTGAAGAAGATCGAAGTGGCGGCGGAAAAGAATGATCGCAAACCGGTGAAAACCTGGTCGCGTCGTTCGATGATCCTGCCACAAATGGTCGGTTTGACCATCGCAGTACACAACGGTCGTCAACACGTCCCAGTTCTCGTTAACGAAGACATGGTCGGCCACAAACTGGGCGAGTTCGCCGGTACCCGCACTTATCGTGGGCACGTGGCAGACAAGAAAGCCAAGCGTTAAGGGGTTAGGAAATGGAAGTAGCCGCTAAGTTGTCGGGCGCTCGAATCTCCGCCCAGAAAGCCCGCTTGGTCGCCGACCAGATCCGCGGGAAGAAGGTGGGCGAAGCGCTCAACTTGTTGGCTTTCAGCAGTAAGAAAGCCGCCGAGATCATGAAGAAAGTGCTGGAGTCGGCCGTAGCCAACGCCGAGCATAACGAAGGCGCAGACGTTGATGACCTTAAAGTCAGCACCGTTTTCGTCAACGAAGGGCGTTCGCTGAAGCGCATCATGCCACGTGCCAAAGGCCGTGCTGATCGCATCGTCAAGCGGTCTTGCCATATCACTGTCAAGGTTGCTGACAAGTAACGGAGTCGAAGAGATGGGTCAGAAAGTACATCCCATTGGCATTCGCCTGGGAATCGTCAAGGAGCACACCTCCGTCTGGTACGCAGACGGTCGGACTTATGCGGACTATTTGTTCGCTGATCTGAAGGTGCGTGAGTATCTCCAAGACAAACTAAAAAGCGCGTCCGTAAGCCGTATCGATATCCATCGTCCGGCTCAGACTGCACGTATCACCATCCACACCGCTCGTCCAGGTATCGTTATCGGGAAGAAAGGTGAAGATGTTGAGAAACTGCGTCAGGACCTGACCAAGCAAATGGGTGTGCCTGTGCACATCAATATCGAAGAGATCCGCAAGCCGGAGCTCGACGGTATGCTGGTTGCGCAGAGCGTAGCTCAGCAGCTGGAGCGTCGCGTAATGTTCCGTCGCGCTATGAAGCGCGCTGTTCAGAACGCCATGCGCATTGGTGCCAAAGGCATCAAAATCCAAGTGAGCGGTCGTCTCGGCGGTGCTGAAATCGCACGTACTGAATGGTATCGCGAAGGTCGTGTGCCACTGCACACCCTGCGTGCCGACATCGACTATGCCAACTACGAAGCTCACACCACTTACGGTGTGATCGGTGTAAAGGTTTGGATCTTCAAAGGCGAAGTAATTGGTGGTCGCCAAGAAGAACTGAAACCACAAGCACCAGCGCCTCGTAAAAAAGCTGCTAAGTAAGGGGTACGCCAAATGTTGCAACCAAAGCGTACGAAGTTCCGCAAGCAGATGACAGGCCACAACCGTGGTCTGGCTCAGCGCGGTAGCAAAGTCAGCTTCGGCGAATATGCGCTGAAGTCTGTAGCTCGTGGTCGTCTCACCGCTCGTCAGATCGAGTCAGCGCGTCGTGCTCTGACCCGTCACGTTAAACGTGGCGGCAAGATCTGGATCCGTGTATTCCCGGACAAGCCTATTTCCAAAAAGCCCCTCGAAGTTCGGATGGGTAAAGGTAAGGGTAGTGTGGAGTACTGGGTTGCCCAGATTCAGCCAGGCAAAGTCCTGTATGAAATCGAGGGTGTTTCTGAAGAGCTGGCGCGTGAGGCTTTTGCCCTGGCTGCTGCAAAGCTGCCGCTCGCCACCGCCTTTGTTAAACGGACGGTGATGTGATGAAAGCGAATGAACTTCGTGAAAAATCCGCACAGCAGCTGAACGAGCAACTGCTCGGCTTGCTGCGCGACCAGTTCAATCTGCGTATGCAGAAAGCAACTGGCCAGTTGGGGCAGTCTCATCTGCTCTCGCAAGTTAAGCGTGACATCGCTCGCGTGAAGACTGTGCTCAACCAGCAGGCAGGTAAGTAATCATGGCTGAAGCCGAAAAAACTGTCCGTACGCTGACTGGCCGTGTTGTCAGCGACAAGATGGACAAAACCATCACCGTACTGATCGAGCGTCGCGTTAAGCACCCGATCTACGGTAAATACGTTAAGCGTTCGACTAAGCTGCACGCGCACGACGAAACCAATCAGTGCCACATCGGCGACAAAGTCACTATTCGTGAAACTCGTCCTTTGGCCAAGACCAAGTCTTGGGCGCTGGTTGATGTTCTCGAACGCGCTGTGGAAGTCTAAGGACTAGGGGTCGGAGAAATTATATGATTCAGACTCAATCCATGCTCGATGTGGCCGATAACAGCGGCGCTCGCCGTGTTATGTGCATCAAGGTGCTGGGTGGCTCCCATCGTCGTTACGCTGGTATCGGTGACATCATCAAAGTTACCGTTAAGGAAGCAATTCCTCGCGGTAAAGTGAAAAAAGGCCAAGTGATGACTGCTGTTGTAGTCCGCACTCGTCACGGCGTACGTCGTGCTGATGGCTCCATTATCCGCTTTGATGGCAACGCTGCTGTTCTTCTGAACAACAAGCAAGAGCCGATCGGCACCCGTATCTTTGGGCCAGTGACCCGTGAACTTCGTACTGAGAAGTTCATGAAGATCGTCTCGCTCGCCCCAGAAGTGCTGTAAGGAGATCCGACATGCAAAAGATTCGTCGTGACGACGAGATCATCGTGATCGCCGGCAAAGACAAAGGTAAGCGCGGTAAGGTGCTTAAGGTTCTCGCTAATAACCGTCTGGTTATCGGTGGTCTGAACCTGGTTAAGCGTCATACCAAGCCTAACCCGATGTCGGGCGTACAAGGCGGTATCGTCGAAAAAGAAGCTCCACTGGACGCTTCTAACGTCGCCATTTTCAACGGCGAAACCAACAAGGCTGACCGCGTTGGTTTCAAAGTAGAAGACGGCAAGAAAATTCGTGTCTTCAAGTCGACCCAAAAAGCGGTTGATGCTTGAACACTGCTAGGTAGAAGACCATGGCACGACTAAAAGAGATTTACTGGAAGGAAATCGCACCGAAACTTAAGGAAGAACTTAAGCTTTCGAACGTGATGGAAGTTCCACGCGTTACAAAAATCACCCTGAACATGGGTCTGGGCGAAGCTGTCGGTGACAAAAAAGTCATCGAGCACGCTGTTGCCGACCTGGAAAAGATCACCGGCCAGAAAGTCGTTGTGACCTACGCTCGGAAATCCATCGCTGGCTTTAAAGTCCGTGAAGGTTGGCCGATCGGCGTCAAAGTGACCCTGCGCCGTGAGCGTATGTACGAGTTCCTGGATCGTCTGCTGTCGATCTCCCTGCCTCGGGTTCGCGACTTCCGCGGCCTGAATGCCAAGTCCTTCGATGGTCGTGGTAACTACAGCATGGGCGTAAAAGAGCAGATCATCTTCCCGGAAATCGACTACGACAAGATCGATGCTCTCCGCGGTCTGGACATTACCCTGACCACCACTGCCAAGAACGATGATGAAGGTCGCGCCCTGTTGCGTGCTTTCAAATTCCCGTTCCGCAACTGATTGGAGTAGGAAAATGGCCAAGATGAGCATGAAAAACCGCGAGCTGAAGCGTCAGCTCACGGTTGCCAAGTACGCCAAAAAGCGTGCAGCACTGAAAGCTATCATCGTTGATCTGAACGCAAGTCCAGAAGCGCGTTGGGAAGCTACAGTAGCTCTGCAGAAGCAGCCACGTGACGCAAGCGCCTCGCGCATGCGTAACCGCTGCCGCCTGACCGGTCGTCCACACGGCGTTTACCGCAAGTTCGGCCTTGGCCGTAACAAACTGCGTRAAGCTGCAATGCGTGGTGACGTACCTGGTCTGGTTAAAGCCAGCTGGTAAGCACTATCAAAGTCTCGGTGCTCGGGATCGCAAGATCCTGACCACCGGTGACCTTGAACTTGAATCAAGCCCCTTTTGGGGCTTGATTCATTTGTGGGGTGTGTCTAGAATACCCGGCTCGCCTGAGCCCGTGCTTTTTCCGCATGGATGAGCTCGGCGACAAGTAGTAGCCGCAAGGCTAATTTTTTTGTATTAGGAGCGTCTAGCCCATGAGTATGCAGGACCCGTTAGCGGACATGCTAACTCGAATCCGTAATGCCCAGATGGCTGAAAAGTCCGTCGTAAGCATGCCATCTTCTACTTTGAAGGTAGCTGTTGCCAAAGTCCTGAAGGACGAAGGTTACATTGCGGGTTATCAGATCAGCAGCGAAATCAAACCACTGCTGTCCATCGAGCTGAAGTACTTCGAAGGCCGTCCGGTCATCGAAGAAGTGAAGCGCGTTAGCCGTCCAGGCCTGCGTCAGTACAAGTCCGTCGATGATCTGCCAAAAGTTCGTGGCGGTCTCGGTGTGTCTATCGTCTCCACCAACAAAGGTGTGATGACGGATCGTGCTGCGCGCGCTGCCGGTGTCGGCGGCGAAGTTCTTTGCACTGTGTTCTAAGGGGGGATAAGCATGTCACGCGTCGCTAAGAACCCCGTTAAGCTGCCAGCCGGTGTCGAAGTCAAATTCGCAGGCCAACAGCTTTCGGTGAAGGGTGCCAAGGGCACTCTCGAACTGAACATCCATTCGTCCGTTGAGATCGTTGAAGAAGCTGGTGAGCTGCGTTTCGCTGCTCGCAATGGCGATCAACAAACTCGCGCAATGGCTGGTACCACTCGTGCGTTGGTAAACAACATGGTCCAAGGCGTAAGCCAAGGCTTCGAGCGCAAGCTCCAGCTGGTCGGTGTTGGTTACAAAGCGCAAGCAAAAGGCACAGTGCTGAACCTGGCTCTTGGCTTCTCGCACCCAGTGGATTATGAACTGCCGGAAGGCATCACCGCTGAGACTCCTAGCCAGACCGATATCCTGATCAAGGGCATCGATAAGCAGCTGGTAGGTCAAGTGGCCGCCGAGATCCGCGACTTCCGTCCACCAGAGCCGTACAAAGGCAAAGGTGTGCGCTACGCGGACGAAGTCGTCCGTCGTAAAGAAGCCAAGAAGAAGTAGGGCATAGCAAATGACCGACAAAAAAGTTACTCGACTGCGTCGCGCTCGCAAAGCACGCCTGAAAATGCACGAACTCGAAGTCGTGCGTCTCTGCGTGTTCCGCTCGTCGCAGCACATCTACGCCCAGGTCATTTCGGCCGACGGCAACAAAGTCCTGGCATCTGCCTCGACTTTGGATAAAGAACTGCGTGATGGCGCCACTGGCAACATCGACGCGGCCACTAAGGTTGGCCAGCTGGTCGCTACGCGTGCTAAAGCCGCTGGCGTCTCGCAGGTGGCTTTCGACCGCTCTGGCTTCAAGTATCACGGCCGCGTCAAGGCGCTGGCTGATGCTGCTCGTGAAGCTGGGCTGGAGTTCTAAGTTATGTCAAATAACGACCAAAAGCGCGACGAAGGCTACATCGAGAAGCTGGTTCAAGTTAACCGCGTAGCCAAAACCGTTAAAGGCGGCCGTATCTTCACTTTCACCGCGTTGACCGTGGTTGGTGATGGTAAAGGGCGTGTTGGCTTCGGCCGTGGCAAGTCGCGTGAAGTGCCTGCTGCGATCCAGAAGGCAATGGAAGCTGCTCGCCGCAACATGATCCAAGTTGATCTGAACGGCACCACTCTGCAGTACGCAATGAAGTCCGGTCACGGCGCTTCGAAGGTGTACATGCAGCCTGCTTCTGAAGGTACCGGTATCATCGCTGGCGGCGCTATGCGTGCTGTCCTCGAAGTTGCTGGCGTTCAGAACGTTCTGGCCAAGTGCTACGGCTCGACTAACCCGGTAAACGTGGTTCACGCCACTTTCAAAGGTTTGAAAGCTATGCAGTCTCCTGAATCCATTGCCGCCAAGCGTGGCAAAAGCGTCAAGGAGATCTTCTGATCATGGCTACTGTTAAAGTTACGCTGATCAAAAGCATGACCGGCCGCATCCCTAACCACAAACTGTGCGTTAAGGGTCTGGGTCTGCGTCGCATCGGTCACACTGTAGAAGTACTTGATACTCCCGAGAATCGCGGGATGATCAACAAGGCTTACTACATGCTGCGTGTCGAGGGTTAATCGATGAAACTCAATGATCTGAGTCCAGCGCCGGGTTCCCGTCGCGAAAAGCATCGTCCGGGCCGTGGTATCGGTAGTGGTTTGGGCAAGACCGGTGGCCGTGGCCACAAAGGTCAGTCCTCCCGCTCCGGTGGCACCATTGCTCCAGGCTTTGAAGGCGGTCAACAGCCGCTGCATCGTCGCCTGCCGAAGTTCGGTTTCGTTTCCCTGAAAGCCATGGATCGCGCAGAAGTGCGTCTGTCCGAGCTGGCTAAAGTGGAAGGCGACATCGTCACCGTGCAGTCCCTGAAAGATGCCAACGTGATCAACGTCAACGTACAGCGTGTGAAAATCATGCTGTCCGGCGAAGTTACTCGCGCTGTCACCATCGGAAAGGGAATCGGCGCCACCAAAGGTGCGCGTGCGGCTATCGAAGCAGCTGGCGGCAAGTTCGAGGAATAAATGGCTAAGCAAGGTGCTCTCTCTGCGCTCGGCAAAGGCGGTATGTCTGAACTCTGGGCTCGTCTGCGTTTTCTGTTCCTGGCGATTATCGTCTACCGAATAGGCGCACACATCCCGGTTCCAGGTATCAACCCGGACCGACTCGCGGACCTGTTTCGACAGAATGAGGGGACCATTCTTAGCTTGTTCAACATGTTTTCCGGCGGCGCGCTGGAGCGGATGAGCATCTTTGCATTGGGGATCATGCCGTACATTTCGGCATCGATCATCATGCAGCTGATGACCGCCGTCAGCCCGCAGCTGGAGCAGTTGAAGAAGGAAGGTGAAGCTGGCCGTCGCAAGATCAGCCAGTACACCCGCTACGGCACTGTCGTCCTCGCTCTCGTTCAGGCTATTGGCATGTCCATTGGTCTGGCGGGGCAGGGCGTTTCGTTCACTGGTGACTTTAGCTTCCATTTCGTCGCGGTAACCACTTTTGTGGCTGGTGCGATGTTCATGATGTGGCTGGGTGAGCAGATTACTGAGCGTGGTGTTGGCAACGGTATCTCGATGTTGATTTTTTCGGGTATCGTCGCCGGTCTTCCGAGAGCGATCGGGCAGTCTTTCGAGTCTGCACGTCAGGGTGATATCAACATCTTCGCCCTGGTTGCCATCGGTTTGCTGGCAGTAGCGATTATCGGTTTCGTGGTGTTCATTGAGCGTGGTCAGCGTCGTATTGCTGTTCACTACGCCAAGCGTCAGCAGGGCCGTAAGGTTTTTGCTGCGCAGACTAGCCACTTGCCGCTGAAGGTGAACATGGCCGGTGTTATTCCGGCCATTTTCGCGAGCAGCATTTTGCTGTTCCCGGCTTCGTTGGGTGCCTGGTTCGGCCAGTCTGAAGGTATGGGCTGGTTGCAGGACATCTCGCAGTCGATCGCTCCTGGTCAGCCGTTGAATATTCTGCTGTTTAGTGCAGGGATTATTTTCTTCTGCTTCTTCTATACGGCGTTGATGTTCAATCCGAAAGACGTAGCGGAAAACCTGAAGAAGTCCGGTGCCTTTATTCCGGGCATCCGTCCAGGTGAGCAGTCTGCGCGCTACATTGATGGCGTTCTGACTCGCTTGACCATGTTCGGTGCTCTTTACATGACGGCCGTGTGCTTGTTGCCCCAGTTCCTGGTGGTTGCAGCAAACGTACCGTTCTACCTTGGCGGGACCTCGTTGCTGATCGTCGTCGTGGTTGTGATGGACTTCATGTCCCAAGTACAATCGCACCTCGTTTCGCACCAGTACGAATCCCTGATGAAGAAAGCCAACCTGAAGGGTTACGGCAGCGGCATGTTGCGCTGAGTACCCATAAGGTTCGAGGAGTTGGTGATGAAAGTTCGTGCATCGGTGAAAAAGCTGTGCCGTAACTGCAAAATTATTCGCCGCGAAGGTGTCGTTCGAGTAATTTGCAGCGCGGAACCGCGTCACAAACAGCGCCAAGGCTGAGTGTGATTGTGCTTCAAGCCCGGTAGCTAGTGCGCTACCGGGTTGATTATTTGTTATTACAGCGATATTATCTCGCGCCCTATTTCTTGGCTTCCGGGGCGTAGGTAGCTGTCAATTGGAGTCCCACTGAATGGCCCGTATTGCAGGCGTTAACATTCCAGATAACAAGCATACTGTTATCTCGCTGACCTACATCTATGGTGTTGGTCGCACTACTGCACAGAAGATCTGTGCAGTGACTGGGGTAAACCCAGCCGCAAAGATCAAAGATCTGAGCGACGAGCAGATTGAACAGCTGCGTGGCGAAGTGGCGAAGTTCACCACTGAAGGTGACCTGCGTCGCGAAATCAACATGAAAATCAAGCGTTTGATGGACCTCGGTTGCTATCGCGGTCTGCGTCATCGTCGTGGTCTTCCAGTGCGCGGTCAGCGTACCAAGACTAACGCGCGTACCCGTAAAGGTCCGCGTAAGCCGATCCGCAAGTAATCGCCCCAGCGAATCGACAGGAAATTAATCATGGCTAAACCTGCTGCTCGTCCTCGTAAAAAAGTTAAAAAGACAGTGGTTGATGGCATCGCCCACATCCATGCATCTTTTAACAACACAATCGTGACCATCACCGACCGTCAAGGCAACGCTCTTTCCTGGGCTACCTCCGGTGGTTCGGGTTTCCGCGGTTCCCGCAAGTCCACTCCGTTTGCTGCTCAAGTAGCTGCTGAACGTGCTGGTCAAGCTGCGCTGGAATACGGTCTGAAAAACCTCGACGTTAACGTCAAAGGTCCAGGCCCAGGTCGTGAATCTGCAGTCCGCGCTTTGAACGGCTGTGGCTACAAGATCGCCAGCATCACCGACGTGACGCCAATCCCGCACAACGGGTGCCGTCCGCCGAAGAAGCGCCGCGTGTAATCCAGGAGATTGTAAAGAATGGCTCGTTACATTGGTCCAAAATGCAAACTCGCTCGTCGTGAAGGCACCGATCTCTTTCTGAAGAGCGGCGTGCGCGCGATCGAATCGAAGTGCAACATTGAAGCAGCACCTGGTATCCACGGCCAACGCCGCGGTCGCCAGTCCGATTACGGCACCCAACTGCGTGAAAAGCAGAAGGTCCGTCGTATCTACGGCGTTCTCGAGCGTCAATTCAGCGGCTACTACAAAGAAGCTGCTGGCAAGAAAGGTGCAACCGGTGAAAACCTGCTGCAACTGCTCGAATGCCGTCTGGACAACGTTGTATACCGTATGGGTTTTGGCTCTACTCGTGCCGAATCCCGTCAGCTGGTATCGCACAAATCCGTCAGCGTTAACGGTCAGACCGTAAACGTACCGTCCTACCAGGTTCGTGCTGGTGACGTGGTCGCGATTCGCGAGAAAGCAAAGAACCAACTTCGCATTGTCCAAGCTCTCGATCTGTGTGCCCAACGTGGCCGCGTAGAATGGGTAGAAGTAGACACTGAGAAGAAGTCGGGCGTTTTCAAGAACGTTCCAGCTCGCAGTGATCTGTCCGCCGACATCAACGAAAGCCTGATTGTCGAGCTCTACTCCAAGTAAGGGCTAGAAAATAGGTGCATCCATGCAGATTTCGGTAAATGAGTTCCTGACACCCCGCCACATTGATGTGCAGGTTGTCAGTCCAACCCGCGCCAAGATCACTCTCGAGCCTCTCGAGCGTGGTTTCGGCCACACCCTGGGCAACGCGCTGCGCCGCATCCTGTTGTCCTCAATGCCCGGCTGTGCAGTAGTCGAGGCCGAGATTGACGGTGTACTCCATGAGTACAGCGCCATCGAAGGCGTACAGGAAGACGTAATTGAAATCCTGTTGAACCTTAAAGGTCTGGCTATCAAGCTGCACGGTCGTGACGAAGTTACGCTGACCTTGTCGAAGAAGGGTTCGGGGGTGGTTACCGCTGCCGATATTCAGCTGGATCATGATGTCGAGATCGTTAACCCCGATCACGTAATCGCTAACCTGGCGTCTAACGGCGCCCTGAACATGAAGCTCACCGTAGCTCGTGGTCGTGGTTATGAACCGGCAGACTCGCGTCAGAGCGATGAAGACGAAAGCCGCAGCATCGGTCGCTTGCAGCTTGACTCTTCGTTCAGCCCGGTTCGCCGTATCGCATACGTGGTGGAAAACGCCCGTGTCGAGCAGCGTACTAACCTGGACAAGCTGGTTATTGATCTGGAAACCAACGGTACCCTGGATCCTGAAGAGGCTATTCGCCGCGCTGCAACCATTCTGCAACAGCAGTTGGCTGCGTTCGTCGATCTCAAAGGTGACAGTGAGCCAGTGGTTGTCGAGCAGGAAGACGAGATCGATCCGATCCTGCTTCGCCCGGTTGACGATCTGGAACTGACTGTACGTTCGGCTAACTGCCTTAAGGCGGAAAACATCTACTACATCGGTGACCTGATTCAGCGTACCGAAGTAGAGCTGTTGAAGACTCCGAACCTTGGCAAGAAATCCTTGACTGAAATCAAGGACGTTCTGGCCTCCCGCGGTCTGTCCCTCGGCATGCGCCTCGACAACTGGCCGCCTGCAAGTCTTAAGAAGGACGACAAGGCGACTGCCTGATCGTCGTAATCACCGAACGTCGTGTTTGGTAAGGAATGAACCATGCGTCATCGTAAAAGTGGTCGTCACCTGAGCCGCACTAGCTCGCACCGCAAGGCCATGTTTCAAAACATGGCAGTGTCGCTGTTCGAGCACGAGCTGATCAAAACTACACTGCCGAAAGCTAAAGAACTGCGTCGCGTTGCTGAGCCGCTGATCACTTTGGCCAAGACAGACAGCCTGGCTAACCGCCGTCTGGCTTTCGACCGTACTCGTTCGAAAGCTATCGTTGGTAAGCTCTTCAACGACCTGGGCAAGCGTTACGCTACCCGTGAGGGTGGCTACCTGCGCATCCTCAAGTGCGGCTTCCGCACTGGCGACAACGCGCCTATGGCGTACGTCGAGTTGGTTGATCGTGCTACCGGCGGTGAAGCTGTATCCGCTGAGTAAGACGTCAGTCTGAAACGAAGAACCGGGCCTAGTGCCCGGTTTTTTGTGTCTGTAAGAAACGCGCGCTGTTTATACAAGCTTCTTTGCGGTCCATGCCGTCATGCTGCGAACGGGATTCGTTGGTAGTATTTTTCTATTGATATCTGCAAATTAATGAATTTGTAGCCTTCCTGATCAATGGTCAATACTCCGTCCCAAGCCGATTAGCCGGCAGTTCCAAAACTGACAAGGGAAGAGATCGCATGAGCCAAAGTAAAACGCTTACCACCGCCAGTGGCGCTCCTGTCGCCGATAACCAGAATTCCCGCTCCGCCGGCCCCCGTGGCCCGCTGCTGCTCGACGACTTTCACCTGATCGAGAAGCTGGCCCACTTCAACCGTGAAAACATCCCTGAGCGCCGTGTACACGCGAAGGGTTCGGGTGCCTACGGCACGTTCACCGTCACGCGTGACATCACTGAGTACACCAGCGCCAAACTGTTCGAATCCGTCGGCAAGCAAACCCCTACGTTCCTGCGCTTTTCCACCGTTGGGGGTGAGCGTGGTTCGGCCGATACCGAGCGCGATCCACGTGGCTTCGCCCTGAAGTTCTATACCGAAGAAGGCAATTGGGACATCGTCGGCAACAACACGCCCGTGTTCTTCATTCGCGATCCTTTGAAGTTTCCGGACTTCATTCACACTCAAAAACGCCTGCCGCAAAGCAATTTGAAAAGCGCGCAGATGATGTGGGACTTCTGGTCGCATTCGCCTGAGGCGCTGCACCAGGTCACCATTCTGTTCTCGGATCGCGGCATTCCCGATGGCTACCGTCACATGCACGGCTTCGGTAGCCACACCTACAGCCTGATCAACGCCAATGGTGAGCGGCACTGGGTGAAGTGGCACTACAAGACACAGCAAGGGATCAAGAACCTCGCGCCGGCAGAAGCCGCACGCTTGGCAGGCACTGATCCTGACTACGCCCAGCGCGACCTGTTCGGCGCAATCGAGCGAGGTGACTTCCCGAAATGGCGTGTCTGCATCCAAATCATGTCCGAGGATCAGGCAGCGGCGCACTACGAGAACCCGTTCGATGTGACCAAAACCTGGTCACAGAAAGAGTTTCCGCTGATAGAAGTGGGTGAGCTGGAGCTCAATCGCAATCCGTTGAACTACTTTGCTGAAGTCGAGCAGGCGGCGTTCGGTCCTAGCAACATGGTGCCAGGCGTTGGTTTGTCGCCTGACCGCATGCTCCAAGGTCGCGTATTCGCTTACGCGGATGCTCACCGCTACCGTGTTGGCACCAATCACCAGCAACTGCCGGTGAACGCGCCTCGCAGCCCGGTAAACAGCTACCAGCGCGACGGGTCGATGGCATTCGGCGGTAACGGCGGTGCTTCACTTAATTATGAGCCGAACAGCTACATCGAATCGCCGAAGCAAGCGCCTAGATATGCGGAGCCACCACTGGCACTGAGCGGTGCAGCTGATCGTTACGACCATCGCGAAGACACCGATTACTACAGCCACGCTGGTGCGTTGTTCCGTTTGATGAGCGATGAGCAGAAAGTGCTGCTGGTGAATAACATTGCCGGCGCAATGGTTGGGGTTTGCAGTGATGTGGTTGACCGACAATTGCAGCATTTCTACAAAGCCGATCCGGCGTATGGAGAAGCAATCGCAAAGCTGCTCAACGTACAGCTTAACGAAGTCTAAATGAGAAGCAGAACCGCCCTCGATTGGGCGGTTTTTGCGTTATTTAAACTACTTTTCTCAGAATATCTTCGCTTTATCGCGCAAACGGAGTGACCAATCGGTCGTCGTGGTTCAAACTACAGACTTTCAAGCAGGGAGATGTAGGGCGATGCAAGGCCACCCAGACGTAATCGATTACCTCAACACGTTGCTGACCGGAGAACTGGCGGCGCGTGATCAATATTTCGTCCATTCGCGGATGTATGAGGACTGGGGTTTCACCAAGCTCTACGAACGTATCAACCACGAGATGGAAGAAGAGGCCGGGCATGCTGATGCCCTGATGCGTCGGATTCTGATGCTCGAAGGTACGCCCCGCATGCGTCCGGACGACCTTGATGTCGGCACCACCGTGCCGGATATGCTCGCCGCCGACCTGCGACTGGAATACAAAGTCCGCGCCGCGCTCTGCAAGGGCATCAAGCTCTGCGAGCAGCACAAGGACTATGTCAGCCGCGAGATGCTGCGGGTTCAATTGCATGACACCGAAGAAGACCACACCTACTGGCTTGAAAAGCAGATGGGTCTGATCAAGTTGATCGGTCTCGAAAACTACCTGCAATCTCACGCCTGATCGCACCGATACAAAAAAGCCCCTGTCACTGAGCAAGTGACAGGGGCTTTTTTTGGCGCTGGATTCAGGCCCGATCGCGCTCCAGCAACGGTTTGAGGTAGAAGCCGGTATGTGACTGCTTCATCTCGGACACTTCTTCCGGAGTACCGACAGCAATGATCTGTCCGCCCTTGGAACCACCCTCCGGACCGAGGTCCACCAACCAGTCGGCGGTCTTTATCACGTCGAGGTTATGCTCGATCACCACCACGGTGTTGCCGTGGTCGCGAAGGCGATGCAGTACATCGAGCAGTTGCTGGATGTCCGCGAAGTGCAGGCCGGTGGTTGGCTCGTCGAGAATGTACAGCGTCTTACCGGTATCGCGCTTGGACAGTTCGCGGGATAGCTTGACCCGCTGCGCCTCACCACCGGACAGTGTGGTCGCCGATTGCCCCAGCTTGATGTATGACAGGCCAACATCCATCAGCGTCTGAAGCTTGCGTGCCAGTGCCGGAACCGCGTCGAAGAACACCCGGGCTTCCTCGATGGTCATCTCGAGGGTTTCGTGGATGCTCTTGCCTTTGTATTTGATCTCCAGCGTCTCGCGGTTGTAGCGCTTGCTCTTGCAGACGTCGCACGGGACATAGATGTCCGGCAGGAAGTGCATTTCCACCTTGATCAAACCGTCGCCCTGGCAGGCCTCGCAACGTCCGCCCTTCACGTTGAAGGAGAAGCGGCCCGGACCATAACCCCTTGAGCGAGATTCCGGTACGCCAGCGAACAGCTCGCGAATCGGTGTGAACAGCCCGGTATAGGTCGCGGGGTTGGAGCGCGGCGTCCGGCCGATCGGGCTTTGGTCGATGTCGACGACCTTGTCCAGATGCTCCAGGCCCTTGATGCTGTCGTGCGCGGCAGCTTCCAGTGTTGTCGCGCCGTTGAGGGCCGTAGCGCTCAAAGGAAACAGCGTGTTGTTGATCAGCGTCGACTTACCGGAGCCGGACACGCCGGTCACGCAAGTCAGCAGACCGATCGGGATGTCCAGATCGACATTGCGCAAATTGTTGCCGCGAGCACCCTTGAGGGACAGCGACAACTTCTTGTTGCGCGGTGTGCGATTGGTTGGAACGGCAATCTTCACTCGCCCCGACAAGTACTTGCCGGTCAACGAGTCAGGGTGAGCCATGACCTCGGCCGGTGTACCTTCGGCAACTATATGCCCACCGTGTATGCCAGCGCCCGGCCCGATATCCACCACGTAGTCCGCCAGGCGAATCGCGTCTTCGTCGTGCTCGACCACAATCACGGTGTTGCCGATGTCGCGCAGGTGCTTGAGCGTACCGAGCAACCGGTCGTTATCCCGCTGGTGTAGACCAATCGATGGCTCGTCGAGGATATACAGAACCCCCACCAGACCGGCGCCGATCTGGCTGGCCAGACGAATCCGCTGAGCCTCACCACCGGACAAGGTGTCGGCACTGCGATCCAGCGACAAGTAGTCGAGGCCCACGTTGACCAAAAACTGCAGACGCTCGCGGATTTCCTTGAGGATCTTGTCGGCAATTTCGCCGCGACGGCCCGTCAGCTTCAGTGCGCCGAAGTATTCACAGGCGTCTCCAATCGGCAGGTTTGTCACAGCCGGCAGCGTCTTCTCACCCACCCAAACGTGCCGCGCCTCGCGACGCAGGCGCGTGCCACGGCAATCCGGGCAGGCCTGAGTGCTGAGGAACTTGGCCAGCTCTTCACGTACCGACGCGGACTCGGTTTCGCGATAGCGACGTTCAAGATTCGGCACGATGCCTTCAAACGGGTGTGAGCGTTTAACGATGTCGCCACGGTCGTTCAGGTATTTGAAGTCAACATTCTGCGAGCCGCTGCCGTGCAGGATGAATTTCTGCTGATCGGCCGGCAGTTCGTTGAACGGTACTTCCAGGCTGAATTTGTAGTGGGACGCCAACGACCCGAGCATCTGGAAGTAATAGACGTTGCGCCTGTCCCAGCCACGAATCGCACCCTCGGCCAGTGTCAGCTCGCCGTTCACCAAACGCTTGATGTCGAAAAACTGCTTCACGCCCAGGCCATCGCAGGTCGGGCAGGCACCGGCCGGGTTGTTGAAGGAGAACAGCTTGGGTTCCAGTTCACTGATGGCATGGCCGCAAATCGGGCAGGCGAAGCGGGCGGAGAAGATCATCTCCTCGCCCGGCTCGTCGTCCATCGGCGCAACCAGCGCAATGCCGTCAGCCAGCTTCAGCGCGGTCTCGAACGACTCGGCCAGACGCTGTTGCAGGTCGGCGCGAACCTTGAAGCGGTCGACCACGACATCGATCGTGTGCTTCTTCTGTTTATCCAGCTTCGGCAACTCGTCCAGCTCGCAGAGCCGGCCGTTGACTCGCGCCCGCACAAAACCTTGTGCGCGCAATTCTTCGAAGACCGAAAGATGTTCGCCTTTGCGCTCGCGGATCACCGGCGCCAGCAGCATCAGTTTGCTGCCCTCCGGTTGGGCGAGGACCAGGTCGACCATCTGGCTGACGGTCTGCGCTTCCAGCGGAATATCGTGATCCGGGCAGCGTGGAATACCCACGCGTGCATACAGCAGGCGCAGGTAGTCGTAGATTTCGGTGATGGTGCCGACCGTCGAGCGCGGGTTGTGCGAGGTCGACTTCTGTTCGATGGAAATAGCCGGCGACAGACCTTCAATGGTGTCGACGTCAGGTTTTTCCATCATCGACAAAAACTGCCGGGCATAGGCCGACAACGATTCGACGTAGCGGCGCTGGCCTTCGGCGTACAGCGTGTCGAACGCCAGGGACGATTTTCCCGACCCGGACAGGCCGGTGATGACGATCAGTTTGTCCCGTGGCAGGGTCAGGTCGATGTTCTTCAGGTTGTGGGTCCGGGCCCCACGAATCAGGATCTTGTCCAAAGTAGCCTCGCTTGGCGGGCGTCGAAAACGTAGGAGTATACGGCCAAATACTGGATGGATGCACACTGTCAAACGAGTGGGTGATTGTCTTACATGAAGAGTCTGTCAGTCGAACGCGTCAAAGCGTCGCGATATACCCTGTCATTCGATGGGACTGGTAGAATCGCGGCCGGTTCACATGAGGTTTTTCCATGCACGATCCCCACAGCGAACGCATGAGTGGCAGTGAGACCCGCGCAGCAAGCGGTCTGGCCCTGGTGTTCGCCTTCCGTATGCTTGGCATGTTCATGGTGTTGCCGGTATTGGCGACCTATGGGATGGATCTGGCAGGCGCGACACCGGCCCTGATCGGGTTGGCGATCGGCGCTTACGGCCTGACCCAGGCGATTTTCCAGATTCCATTCGGCATCATTTCCGACCGCATTGGACGCCGTCCGGTGATTTACCTGGGGCTGATCGTCTTCGCCCTGGGTAGCGTGCTGGCGGCCAATGCCGATTCGATCTGGGGCGTTATCGCCGGACGCATCCTGCAAGGCGCGGGGGCGATTTCTGCCGCCGTCATGGCGTTGTTGTCAGACCTGACTCGCGAGCAGCATCGGACCAAAGCGATGGCCATGATCGGCATGACGATTGGTTTGTCGTTCGCCGTCGCCATGGTAGTAGGGCCTTTGGTCACCCGTGCCTTTGGCCTGTCCGGGCTGTTCCTCGCCACGGGTGGCATGGCGATGTTCGGCATCGTGATCGTGTTGTTCATGGTGCCCAAATCCACCGGGCCGTTGCAGCACCGCGAGTCGGGTGTCGCGCGCCAAGCGTTGATGCCGACGCTCAAGCACCCGGACCTGTTGCGCCTGGATCTCGGCATTTTTGTGTTGCACGCGATGTTGATGTCGAGCTTCGTTGCATTGCCTCTTTCACTGGTCGAAAAAGCCGGTCTGCCTAAAGAGCAGCACTGGTGGGTGTACCTGACCGCGCTGCTGATTTCCTTCTTCGCCATGATCCCGTTCATTATCTACGGCGAAAAGAAACGCAAAATGAAACGAGTTTTACTCGGCTCCGTCGTGACGCTGATGCTCACTGAGCTATTCTTCTGGCAGTTCGGCGATAGCTTGCGGGCTCTGGTGATCGGGACGGTGGTGTTTTTTACCGCGTTCAATCTGCTGGAAGCTTCGTTGCCTTCGCTGATCAGCAAGGTTTCACCAGCAGGTGGCAAGGGCACGGCGATGGGGGTTTACTCCACCAGCCAGTTCCTCGGTTCGGCACTGGGCGGTATCCTCGGCGGCTGGATGTATCAGCATGGCGGTCTGTCGGTTGTGTTCCTTGGATGCGCCGGTCTGGCTGCCCTCTGGCTGGCCTTTGCTGTTACCATGCGTGAACCTCCCTACGTGACGAGTCTGCGCTTGCCGTTGTCGCCCGAGGCGATCCGCGAAGCGGGTCTGGTCGAGCGCCTGAAGGCTGTCGTAGGGATAACAGATGCAGTGATCGTCGAAGATGAAGCGGCGATTTACATCAAATTGGACACCGAACTATTGGATCGCACCACCCTTGAGCGCCTGGTGAACAACCCGGCCGAGGCAGCGTGCGTAGCCTAGGAGAACGTTATGGCCCGTGGGGTTAACAAAGTCATATTGGTCGGCACTTGCGGCCAGGATCCCGAAGTTCGCTACTTGCCTAACGGTAACGCCGTGACCAACCTGAGTCTGGCGACCAGCGAACAATGGACCGACAAGCAAACCGGTCAGAAGGTCGAGAAGACCGAATGGCACCGTGTTTCGATGTTCGGCAAGGTTGCCGAAATCGCCGGCGAATACCTGCGTAAAGGTTCGCAGGTGTACATCGAAGGCAAGCTGCAGACCCGCGAGTGGGAAAAAGACGGTATCAAGCGTTACACCACTGAAATCGTGGTCGACATGCAAGGCACCATKCAGCTGCTGGGCGRCCGTCCACAACAGGGCGACCAACAAGGCGGGGGCAATAACTATCAGCAGTCCGCCCCGGCTCCACGCCAACAGGCTCCGCGTCCGCAGCAGTCGGCTCCGCAACAGTCGCGTCCGGCTCCACAGCAGCAGGCCGCTCCTCAGCCGGCTCCGGATTTCGACAGCTTTGATGACGATATCCCGTTCTAAAAAGCGGCTATCCAGTTAGTAACAAAAAAAAGCGAAGCCAGTAATCTGGCTTCGCTTTTTTGTGGGCGCCGTTAACTCGATAACGCAGTTACATTGGCCCGTGCCGAGTGCAGTTTCTTGTAGCTCTCGATCAAGCGCAGGTGCCTGTCGAGCCCTTCCAGTTTCATGCTGGTCGGTGTCAAGCCGTGGAAGCGTACGCTGCCATCCACCGATCCGATGGCTGCGTCCGTGCGCTCGTTGCCAAACATCCGGCGGAAGTTGGCTTCGTAGTCTTCCAGTTCCAGGTCTTCGTCCAGCTTCATCTCCAGCACCACATTGACCGCCTGGTAGAACAAGCCACGTTCAACCGTGTTGTCGTTGTACTGCAGGAACATTTCTACTGCCTCTTTCGCCTCTTCATATTGCTGCAAGGCGAGATAGATCAGTAGCTTCAACTCCAGGATCGTCAGCTGACCCCATGCCGTATTGTCGTCAAATTCGATGCCGATCAAGGAGGTGATGTCGGTGTAGTCGTCCAGCTCACTTTCAACCAGACGCTCAACCAACGCTCGCAGTTCGTCTTCGTCCAGGCGATGCAGGTTGAGGATATCGGCGCGGAAGAACAGCGCCTTGTTGGTGTTATCCCAGATCAGATCGTCCGCCGGATAGATTTCCGAGTAGTCCGGTACCAGGATGCGGCACGCCGTGGCGCCGATATGCTTGTAGACCGCCATGTACACTTCTTTGCCCATGCCTTTGAGAATGCCGAACAAGGTCGCGGCTTCCTCGGCGTTCGAGTTTTCACCCTGGCCGGAGAAGTCCCACTCCACGAATTCGTAATCCGATTTGGAACTGAAGAAGCGCCACGACACCACGCCGCTGGAGTCGATAAAGTGCTCGACGAAGTTGTTCGGCTCGGTCACCGCGTGCCCTTCAAACGTCGGCTGGGGCAGGTCGTTGAGACCTTCGAAACTACGGCCCTGCAACAATTCGGTCAGGCTGCGTTCCAGCGCCACTTCCAGGCTTGGGTGCGCGCCGAACGAGGCGAACACACCGCCGGTACGCGGGTTCATCAACGTGACGCACATCACCGGGAATTCACCGCCCAGGGACGCATCCTTCACCAACACCGGGAACCCTTGCTCTTCCAGTGCCTGAATACCGGCCAGGATCCCGGGGTACTTTGCCAGCACGTCGGCCGGCACATCCGGCAGGGCAAATTCGCCTTCGATGATTTCGCGTTTTACCGCACGCTCGAAGATCTCAGACAGGCACTGCACCTGGGCTTCGGCCAGCGTGTTACCGGCACTCATACCGTTGCTGAGGAACAGGTTTTCAATCAGGTTGGACGGGAAATACACCACTTCGCCGTCTGACTGGCGCACGTACGGCAGCGAGCAGATGCCACGCTCTTCATTGCCCGAGTTGGTGTCGATCAGATGGGAGCCACGCAGCTCGCCGTCACGGTTGTAAATTTTCAGGCAGTATTCGTCGAGAATTTCTGTTGGCAGCGCATCTTTACGACCAGGTTTGAACCAGCGCTCGTCCGGGTAGTGCACAAAGGGCGCGTTGGCGATGTCTTCGCCCCAGAACTGGTCGTTGTAGAAGAAGTTGCAGTTGAGCCGCTCGATAAACTCGCCCAGCGCCGACGCCAACGCGCCTTCCTTGGTCGAACCCTTGCCGTTGGTAAAGCACATCGGCGAATGCGCATCACGGATGTGCAGCGACCACACATTGGGCACGATATTGCGCCATGAGGCGATTTCAATCTTCATGCCCAGGTCCGCCAGAATGGCCGACATATTGGCGATGGTCTGCTCCAGCGGCAGGTCCTTGCCTGCGATATAGGTGCTCACCTCTGAGTTAGAAGCAGGCATCAGCAACGCCTGGGCATCGGCGTCGAGGTTTTCCACCTCTTCGATCACAAACTCAGGCCCGGCTTGCACCACTTTTTTCACAGTGCAGCGGTCAATGGAACGCAGGATGCCCTGGCGGTCCTTGTCGGAAATGTCCGCCGGCAACTCGACCTGAATCTTGAAAATCTGGTTGTAGCGGTTTTCCGGATCAACAATGTTGTTCTGCGACAGGCGGATGTTTTCCGTGGGAATGCTGCGAGTGTCGCAGTACAACTTCACGAAATAAGCCGCACACAAGGCCGATGAAGCCAGAAAGTAATCAAACGGACCCGGTGCCGAGCCATCGCCCTTGTAG
>NZ_JBFUKU010000067.1:0-23338 GCF_056400685.1 Pseudomonas sp. P5_A12
GCCGGGATGTTTGCCTACATCGCCGGCTCACCGTTCGTGTTCATCAAGCTTTACGGTGTACCGGCCGAGCACTTCGGCTGGCTGTTTGGCACTAACGCGGCGGGGTTCATTCTGGTGGCGCAAGTCAACGCACGATTGCTCGCCAAGCGTGGCCCGGCGTTCTTGCTGGCACGTGCCGTGTGGGTCTATCTGGTCGCCGGCCTGACACTGCTCGCCGTCAGTGCGCTGCGCCCCGAGCATCTATGGCCGTTGCTGATTCCGCTGTTTATTTGTATCTCCAGCCTCGGCTGTATCCTTCCCAACGCGTCGGCGTGTGCGATGAACGGGCAGGGCGCGCGCGCCGGCAGTGCATCGGCGATGCTCGGATGCCTGCAATTCACTGTCGCGGCCGGTGCCGCTGCGCTGGTCGGTGTTTTACACGATGGCAGCGCCATGCCGATGGCGATGGTCATCAGCTTGTGCGGAGTGTTGGTGGTGAGCATGGCGATGCTCACCCGGCGCTTGCAAACTGCCCGGGCGTTGGCGCAAGCCCAGGTCTGAGGGCGGATTCAGCCAGCAGCGCGCTGCTGGTGACCGGGAATTTGATGGGGGGCGTACAGGCGTGCTTCGAGTGTTCGGGTAAAGGCCAGTGCTTCGGCTTCGCTGCGGAATGTCACGGCAAGTTGGTCCAGACGGACCTGCCACTGAGACTTAGCCACTTCTTTTATCAGGATCTTCATTGCTGATCTCTCCTCTCGTAAAAGCTGCTACGTAAAGTTTATGCCGCAGAGGATTCGATTGTAGACCTGAATACGATCGCTATTGTGACAGCGGTCAACTGTCAGACTGACGGTGTCGTCCAATCTGAACGACACTGTTTCATCTTGTTTCAGAATCCTTCCAGCACAATTTTTCCCTTGGCTTTGCCACTCTCCAGCAGCGCATGCGCACGGCGCAGGTTGGCCGCGTTGATGGTGCCGAAGTGCTCGCCAACCGTGGTTTTCAGCGTACCGGCGTCGATCAGCCCGGCGATACGGTTGAGCAAGTGGTGTTGCTCGATCATGTCCGCGGTTTCGAACAGCGAGCGGGTGTACATGAACTCCCAGTGCAGCGACAGGCTCTTGCGTTTGAGCTTGGTCACGTCCAGCGACTTGGGATCATCGATCAACGCCAGCTTGCCTTGCGGCGCCAGCGCCTCGACCAATTGGTCCAGGTGATGATCGGTTTGGGTCAGGCTGGCGACATGGGTCACGGTGTCCAAACCGGCACGCTTGAGTTCCTCGCTCAGCGGTTGACTGTGATCGATCACCAGGTCGGCGCCCAGTTCACGTACCCAGCTCTGGGTTTGTGGACGGGAGGCGGTGCCGATGACATTGAGCCCGGTGAGCTGACTGGCCAGTTGCGTGAGGATCGACCCCACCCCGCCGGCCGCGCCGACGATCAGCAGGCGCTGGCCTTCATCGGTGTTGCTTTCGCGCACCTGCAGGCGCTCAAACAGCAACTCCCAAGCGGTGATGGCGGTCAGCGGCAGCGCGGCGGCTTCGGCGAAACCGAGGGTTTTGGGCATGTGGCCAACGATGCGCTCATCCACCACATGGCGTTCGCTGTTACCCCCCGCGCGGGCAATGGAGCCTGCGTAAAAGACCTTGTCGCCGACCTTGAACAAGGTCACTTCGCTACCGACAGCTTTGACCACGCCGGCCACGTCCCAACCCAGCACCTTGGCCACGCCTTCTTCAGGCTGGACGTTCTGGCGGACCTTGGTGTCGACCGGGTTGACCGAGATGGCTTTGACGTCCACCAACAGGTCGCGCGGGCCGGCAACCGGTTCTGGCAGCTCGATGTCTTGCAGGGATTGTTCGTCGCTGATCGGCAACGAGTTGTAGTAAGCAATGGCTTTCATCTAAGGAACTCCGAAAGGTAATAGAAGAAGGGGAGGCCTGATAACGATCAATCAAGAGACGACACAATCCGTAGCAGCTGGCGAAGCCTGCGTYCGGCTGCGAAGCWGTCGTAAATCCTGTACRCGCGGATTTCCTGAAWCRCCGCATMGYCTGATTTTACGACWGCTTCGCAGCCGGACGCAGGCTTCGCCAGCTGCTACAAAGTGCGCGTCGGCGGTAGGGATCAGGCCACGGTACGCAGGCGCTTGAGGTCGAAGTGTTCGAGAAAATCGCCGGCCTTGGCCCGGAAGTTCTGAATGTGGGCGCTGGCGTCATGCGCTTGCAGGGCTTCGTCGCTGCTCCACTGCTCGATCATGTAAAAGGCCTGCGGGTTGGCCAGGTCCTGATGCAGGTCGTATTGGCCGCAACCGGCCTCGGCGCGGGTCGGTTCCAGCAGCGCGCGCAGGTGCTGTTCAAGGGCGTCTTGTTGGCCAGCTTTGGCGATGAGGGTGGCGATGGCGGTAAATGGCTGGGACATGGACGACTCCGGGAATGTGATTAATTCGATGGGGCAGATGATTGGCTATTTCGCAGCAAGATAAAACCCGCTAAAAGAGCAGTCTCTTTCAATATTTTTTTGATAATCGAGGCTGAAGATGCTGCGTTTCGATGACTTGCAGTTGTTCGTCCGGGCTGCGGACCTGGGGAGCCTGTCGGCGGCGGCGCGGGTGATGGACATGTCGGCGGCGGTGGCCAGTGCGGCCTTGAAGCGCATCGAACAGCAACTCGGCGCGCGTTTGCTCGCACGCTCCACCCGCAGCCTGCGCCTGACGGCCGAAGGCGAGGGTTTTCTGGAATATGCCCGGGCGGCCCTGAGTAACCTTGATGAGGGGCGCCGATTGCTGGCCAGTGGACAGGACCAGGTTAGCGGGATTTTGCAGCTGTCCGCGCCGTCGGATTTTGGCCGCAATCTGTTGCTGCCGTGGCTGGACGAGTTTCAGCGTGAGCACCCGAAACTGACCGTGCGGTTATTGCTGGGTGACCGGATCGCCGACCTGTTTCGCCAACCGGTCGACATCGCCCTGCGCTATGGCGAACCGGAAGACTCAAGTCTGGTGGCGTTGCCCATCGCCCCGCAGAACCGCCGGGTGCTGTGCGCCGCGCCGAGTTACCTCGCCAGACAGGGCGAGCCCCGGCAGCTGGAGCAACTGGCTCAGCACAATTGTTTATTGTTCATGCTGGGCGGCCGGGTCCACGATCACTGGAGTTTTCACGACGGCAAACGTGAAGTCGGCCTGACCGTCAGCGGAGACCGTTTCAGTGACGATGCCGATGTGGTGCGTTTGTGGGCCGTTGCAGGCGCTGGGATCGCTTACAAGTCCTGGCTCGATGTTGCCGCCGATGTGCTCGCCGGGCGGCTGAAAGTGCTGATGCCAGAACTGCTCTGTGAGCGCGCACCTCTGAATTTGCTGTGCGCCCATCGCGCACAATTGAGTAAGCCTGTGAACCTGTTACGGGAAATGCTTGCCAGCCGATGCGCTCATTTAAGCAGCCAATTTCCGACGATATCGGGCATCGATCATTAGTCGCAGGTAAATAGCGAAATTTCTGTCAGGAACTATCAGCACCCACGGTTTCCCAAGGGCAGGATCCGGCGGTCAACCCGCTTATACTAGCGCCCGCCTCATGTGCGCACCGTCGATCTCGCGATGACGAGTCCGCGTTCCGGCCGGCCTGGCCCATGCTCAATCACCCGACCTTCGCCCTGGCTGCGAAGCCTTGGCATCGGGGCGTGGTGGGCTTTGCCCGGCTTATGGCGGTTTCCGCGGCTTGGCCGACGACACATTACTGGTCAAGATATCTCTGAGCAGCAGACGAAACGATTCAACAGGGAGTGAATACATGGAACATGCACCTTGCATCAGCCAGATCGCCACGTTGCTGGCTGACCCAAAGCGCAGCGCAATGTTGTGGGCATTGATGGACGGCACGGCGCGGCAAACTGAAGAGCTGGCATTGTTGGCCGGCCTGTCACCCTCTTCGGCCAGCGCACACCTGGGGCGATTGTCCACAGGCGGTCTGTTGAAAGTTGAAATCCGCGGGCGAAAGCGATTTTTCCGCCTGGCGGCCCCCGAGATCGGCGCGGCCATCGAGGCATTGGCCAGCGCGACCCTGGCCAGTACGCCCCAAGAGGTCCCAGATGTTTTCAAACGCCCCAACCCCATCGCCAAACCTCAGACGGCGCCTTCGTCACTGCTGCGAGCCAGGCTGTGCGACGATCATCTGGGCGGCACCCTGGCCGCCGACCTTTACCAGCGGTTGCTGGATGCAGGTTGGATCGAACAGATCGATCAGCGGGTCGTGATTACCCACAAAGGGTCCACGCAACTGGCGACACGTGGCGTGTTCATTCAGGCGCTGGCCCATCGCAACAGCCGGGTGGCCTGCGCCTGTCCCGACTGGAGCGAAAGGCGCCCGCACATGGGCGGCTCACTGGGCGCGGCCCTGTTGCAGCTGTTCATGCAATCGGGCTGGTTGAGCCTGCCCAATGAATCCCGAGCCTTGCAGGTCACTGCCGCGGGGCAGCGTGAAATCCATCGCTTCGCCAAGGAAACCGAGCTGGAAATGGCGCTTTAGGAATGAAGCAACATCCAATTAAAAATGTGGGAGCGAGCCTGCTCGCGATGAGGCCATCACATTCAACATCACTGTTGACTGATAGTCCGCTATCGCGAGCAGGCTCGCTCCCACAAGGGTAATGCGGTGTGGCTTATGGCTTGACCAGTCTGGAATCCAGGCTGTTTTGTGCCAGGCGTTTGGCCTGATCCTGGGTCATGCCCAAATCGGTGTACAGCGCATGGAAGTTCTCGGTCACGTAACCGCCGAAGTACGCCGGGTCATCGGAGTTCACGGTCACTTTCACGCCACGCTCAAGCATGTCGAGGATGTTGTGTTGGGACATGTGATCGAACACGCAAAGTTTGGTGTTCGACAATGGGCACACCGTCAGCGGGATCTGCTCGTCGATGATCCGCTGCATCAAACGCTCGTCTTCGATGGCGCGTACGCCATGGTCGATGCGCTGGATTTTCAACAGGTCGAGGGCTTCCCAGATGTATTCGGGCGGGCCTTCTTCACCGGCGTGGGCGACGGTCAGGAAGCCTTCGTGACGGGCACGGTCAAACACGCGCTGGAACTTGCTCGGCGGGTGTCCCATTTCCGAACTGTCCAGGCCCACGGCCACAAACGCATCGCGGAACGGCAGCGCCTGATCGAGGGTTTTCTGTGCTTCTTCTTCGCTCAAGTGGCGCAGGAAGCTCAGGATCAAACCGCTGGTGATGCCCAGTTGCTGCTCGCCGTCCTTCAAGGCGGCCGCGATACCATTGAGCACCACTTCGAACGGTACGCCACGGTCAGTGTGGGTTTGCGGGTCGAAGAACGGTTCGGTGTGAATCACGTTCTGCGCCTTGCAACGCAACAGGTACGCCCAGGTCAGGTCGTAGAAATCCTGCGAAGTGCGCAACACGTCGGCGCCCTGGTAATACAGGTCGAGAAATTCTTGCAGGTTGTTGAAGGCGTACGCCTTGCGCAGGGTTTCGACGTCGCTCCACGGCAGGGCGATCTTATTGCGTTCAGCCAGGGCAAACAGCAGCTCAGGCTCCAGCGAGCCTTCGAGGTGCAAATGCAATTCTGCCTTGGGCAGGGCGTTCAGCCAGTCGTACATAATCTTTTCTCATCAGGTGCAGATGGCGAGCATTCTACAGATGCTCGTAGAAACAATTTGCAAAACCTGACCAGCCGGTTCATCACACCGCTTCCTGTTCCCGTCGATAGGCGTAGGTATCGGCGAAGCGCGAGAGCAAAAAATCAGCGCAGGTGGTGGCCGGGTATTTCGCCGGGTGCAGTTCATCCTGACAACCGGGCAGGCATTCGATGCGTGTGTCGGGGTGCGGCTCGGCAAAGAACGGCATCGAATAACGATCCACACCCAACGGGCTGATGACCCGGTGCGGTGTCGACAGGTAACGGTCGTTGCTCCAGCGCGCCATCATATCGCCGAGGTTGACCACGAACGTCCCTTCAATCGGCGGCGCGTCGATCCATTCGCCTTTTACGTTTCGTACTTGCAGGCCGCCAGTTGCGTCTTGATACAGCAGGGTGATGCAGCCGTAATCGGTGTGGGCGCCGGCGCCTTGTTGTTCGGCGGAACTGGCGGTGTGGCGTGGTGGGTAATGGATCATCCGCAGGACACTGACCGGCTCGTTGAAACGGGTGTCGAAAAAGTCTCGCTCAATGCCCAGTGCCAACGTCATCGCGCGCAACAGGGTTTGGGCGAGGGCCTGCATGTCGAGGTAGTGCTGCTCCATCAGCGCTTCCCAGCCGGGCAGCGACGGATGACGGTTAGGGCCGCGCAAGGGTTTTTCCGCCAGCACGTCGGGATGATCGGCCGACAGGTGCAGGCCCATGTCGAAGGTTTCCTTCAGGTCACTGGGCTTGCTTGGGTCCAGTTGCTCGGTGGCGATGGCGCCGTAGCCGCGATGGTGGCGGGTTTGGGTGATATCGATCTTGAGCTTTTCGGCGGTGGGTTGGGCGAAGAAGCGTTGGGTGTGGTCGAGCACGGCGTCGATGCGTTCCGCGGAAATCGGGTGACCCTTGATGTAGAAGAAGCCCCATTCGCGGCAGGCGTGGTCGATTTTACTGGCCACGGATTGCCAGGCGGTTTGGTCATCGCTGTAGAGCGGGGCGATGTCGATGATCGGGAGTTGGTTCATTTCGTAGACTCTATATTGATCGTTCCCAYGCTCTGCGTGGGAATGCCTCATTGGACGCTCTGCGTCCGCTCTTGGGACGCGGAGCGTCCCGGGCTGCATTCCCACGCAGAGCATGGGAACGATCATGGAAGGTAGGTTACTTCGGAATATCGGCCTTCATGCCCTCAACGTAGTAGTTCATCGACGCCAGGTCCGCATTGCTTGCCATCGCGCCCGCCGCAAACTTCTCGACACCGGCCTGATCCTTGATCGGCCCGGTGAAGGGGTGGAACGCGCCGCTCTTGATGTCCGCAATGATCTGCTCGGCTTCGGCTTTCACCGGCGCTGGAACCAGATCACTGATCGGCAGTTCAACCGTGCCTTCTTTCAAGCCGCCCCAGTAATCCTGTGATTTCCAGGAGTGATCAAGCTCGCTTTGGGTCGCTTGAATGTAGTGCGGGCCCCAGTCGTTGACGATGGACGTCAGCACCGCTTTCGGGCCGAAGTGCGCCATGTCCGACGCATAGCCGACGGCATACACGCCGCGTCGTTCAGCTGCCTGGATCGGCGCCGGGCTGTCGGTGTGCTGGAACACCACGTCCACGCCCTGATCGATCAGCGCGTTGGCGGCGTCGGCTTCCTTGCCCGGATCGAACCACGAGTTGACCCACACCACCTTGATCTCGGTGCCGGGGTTGTATTTGTTCAAGGCCAGTTGAATGGCGTTGATGTCGCGGATCACTTCCGGGATCGGGAAGGAGGCGACATAGCCGATTTTTTTGGTCTTGGTCATCTTCGCCGCCAGGAAGCCGCCGACGTAGCGACCCTCATAGGTGCGCGCCAGATAGGTGCCGAGGTTCTTGTCCTGCTTGTAGCCGGTGGCGTGTTCGAAGGTCACTTTGGGGAATTGTTTCGCCACTTTCAGGGTCGGGTTCATGTAGCCGAAGGAGGTGGTGAAGATCAGGTCGTAATTGTCCTTGGCCATGTTGCGGATCACCCGCTCGGCGTCGGCGCCTTCGGCGACATTCYCCACATAGTTGGTGGTGATCTGGTCGCCGAATTTTTCGGCCAGCGCCTTGCGCCCTTGTTCATGCTGATACGTCCAGCCGTGGTCACCGATCGGACCGATGTAGACGAAGCCGACTTTCAGCGGGTCGGCGGCGCTGGCGGTCAGGCTGGTGCTCAGGCCGATGGCTGCGGCGACGACGATAAGCAGCTTCTGCAACGGACGTTTATGCATGAATTCCAACTCCATTTTGTTTTGAGGTTGCAAAGGCCAATGCAAATTGCTGACCAACAAGACAACAAACGGCTTGGGACCGTGTCACGGCCATCGCGAGCAGGCCAGTGCGGCCAATAAAAGTGCATGGCCGTGCACAGCTGCCATCCACTGGTGCGCTAAGGTGTAACGAAACGTTAGCGCCGCACCGCAGTCAGTAGCTCATCGCACTGCTTTCGCTCCACTGCGCAAAAAGGCCCGCAATGCTCACACTCCTCAAGCAAGAAATATTTCTGTTGCTGGCCGTGCTAGCTGCCGTCGTCGCGTACCCGCTTGAGCACTGGATGCTCCACAGCGGCCAACCCGTAGCGCTGGCCGCCGGCCTGGTGTTGATCGCGTTCATCGTCGCCGCCTCCATGCGCGTCGCCCATCATGCCGAGTTGCTAGCGGAAAAAGTCGGCGATCCTTACGGCACGATGATCCTGACGTTGGCAGCGGTGCTGGTGGAAGTGGTGATCCTGGCGATCATGATGAGCAACGAAGCCTCGTCTACCCTGGTGCGCGACACGATTTACTCGGCGGTGATGCTCGACATCAACGGCATCCTCGGCCTCGCCGCATTGATGGGCGGGCTCAAGCACGGCGAACAGTCCTACAACGATGATTCGGCGCGCAGCTACAGCGTGATGATCCTCACCGCCATGGGCGTGTCGATGGTAGTGCCGGAGTTCATTCCCGAGGCCAACTGGAAGATTTATTCGGGCTTCACCATCGGGGCGATGGTCGTGCTCTACGCGTTGTTCCTGCGGATGCAGGTCGGCCCGCACAGTTATTTTTTCAGCTACAGCTACCCGGAAAAACGCCGCAAAAAAACTTCGGAGGAGGAACCTGAACCGGTCAATCTGGCACTGAGTATTGGCACATTGGTATTTGGCGTGGTGGTGATCGGCGCACTGGCCGAGGTGATGTCCAAGACCCTCGATCTGGGGCTGGAAGGGACGGGCGCACCGCCGGTGATTACGGCCATTCTGGTGGCAGCCATTTCGGCGGCGCCGGAGATTCTGACCGCATTGCGCGCAGCATTGGCCAATCGCATGCAGTCGGTGGTCAACATCGCCATGGGCGCGTCGCTATCGACGGTGATCCTGACGGTGCCGGTGATGGAAGCGATGGCGCTTTACACTGGTCAGCCATTTCAAATGGCGATGACCCCGGTGCAGACGGTGATGGTCTTCCTGACCTTGATCGTCAGTGCGATCAACCTTAACGATGGCGAAACCAACGCCATCGAAGGCATGACGCATTTTGTGTTGTTTGCGACGTTCATCATGTTGTCGCTGCTCGGCCTCTGAACACAGCCTAAAACAAATGTGGAAGCGAGCCTGCTCGCGAAGAGGGAGAGTCAGTCAACAGAAATGTTGAATGACACACCGCATTCGCGAGCAGGCTCGCTCCCACAGTTTTTGATTTGTGGTGTGTCAGGTCCCGGCGATCAGCTGCCGAGCCGCCTGGCTGTGATCGGCAATCAGGCCCTTGAGGTCCAATCCTTCAACTTGGCCATCAATCACTCGCCACTTGCCGCCGACCATCACCCGATCCGCACGATCCGCACCGCACAACAACAGCGCAGACACCGGATCATGGCTACCGGAGAAGCGCAGCTCATCCAGTTTGAACAGTGCCAGATCCGCTTGCTTGCCGACTGCCAGCTYGCCGATATCGGTACGACCCAGCAGGCTTGCCGAGCCCTTGGTCGCCCAGCCCAGCACCAGTTCCGGGGTGATCTTCTCGGCGCCATAACGCAGGCGCTGAATGTAAAGCGCCTGACGGGTTTCGAGCATCATGTTCGAAGCATCGTTGGACGCCGAACCGTCCACACCCAGGCCGAGCAATGCGCCCGCAGCCGTGAGGTCCAGCGTCGGGCAGATGCCGGAAGCGAGGCGCATGTTCGAGCTTGGGCAATGGCAAATGCCGGTGCCGGCCGCGCCGAGGCGGGCGATTTCATCGGGGTTGAAATGGATGCCATGCGCCAGCCACGTACGCGGGCCGAGCCAGCCGACGCTTTCCAGATAATCCACGGTGCGCAGGCCGAAGCGTTGCAGGCAGAAGTCTTCTTCGTCGAGGGTTTCGGCCAGGTGGGTGTGTAGGCGCACGTCGAGTTTGTTGGCCAGTTCAGCACTGGCGGACATGATTTCCGGGGTCACCGAGAATGGCGAGCAAGGCGCCAGGGCGATCTGGATTTGCGCACCGGCACCGCGTTCGTGGTACTCGGCGATCAAGCGCTGGCTGTCGTCGAGAATGACTTCGCCTTCCTGCACGGTCTGCTGCGGTGGCAGGCCGCCGTCCTTTTCWCCGAGGCTCATGGAGCCGCGAGTCAGCATGGCGCGCATGCCCAGTTCGCGAACGCTTTCGACTTGCACGTCGATCGCATTTTCCAGGCCTTCGGGAAACAGGTAGTGGTGATCGGCGGCAGTGGTGCAACCGGATAGCAGCAACTCGGCCAGCGCGACTTTGGTGGCGAGGGCGAGTTTTTCCGGGGTGAGGCGGGCCCAGACGGGGTACAGGGTTTTCAGCCACGGGAACAACGGCTGATTGACCACCGGCGCCCAGGCGCGGGTCAGGGTTTGATAGAAATGGTGATGGGTGTTGATCAGCCCCGGCAGGATCACATGCTCGCGGGCATCGAAGACTTGTCCACAGGGGGCGGACGGTTGCTGACCAGCGCCGAGCACTTCGACGATCACACCGTCTTGCACAACCAGGCCGCCACGGGCATCGAGGCCATTGGCAGTGAAGATCGCGAGGGGATTTTTTAACCAGGTACGGGATGCAGGCATGTTGGCCGGCTCCTCTGAAAGTTGGGTTCAGGGTTGCCAGCTCAGTGATTACCCTGTCTGCTGATCCAGGATCGCCGCGGGGGCGAGGTGCGGAGTTTCGGACAAAACGCTGTTCCGGGCAAGCCCGGCTCCTACAGTAGGCGGTGGTGGTTACCAGGGAATGGTTTCACCTCTGTAATTCACAAAGTGATGCCCGCCCTTGCCGGTGTACGCATTCACTTGATCAACCAACCCACGGGTACTTGTTTCCACATCAATGTCCGCACCTTCACCGCCCATGTCGGTTTTCACCCAGCCTGGATGCAACGACAGCACGGTGAGTTTCTGCTCGCCCAACTGCGTAACGAAGCTGTTTGTCATCGAGTTCAGCGCCGCTTTACTGGCCTTGTACAACGCCAGTTCCGGCGCGTCCGGCATGGTCACGCTACCCAGCACCGAACTCATGAACGCCAGCACGCCGCTGTCCGGCCGGATCTGCCCGATGAAACGCTGAGCCAGGTTGATCGGTGCCACAGCGTTGGTGAAAAACAGTTGGCCGACTTCGGCCAACGTCGCGCCGCCCGGTGTTTGAACGTCCGGGCCCTTGACCCCGGCATTCACGAACAACAGATCGAACATTTCATCTTTGAGCTGTTGGCTGAGTGCGATCACCGCAGACTGATCGTCCATGTCGAGTTTCTCGATCTGCACTTCACCCAAGGCTCGCAGGGCTTCGGCGTTTTGCGGGTTACGTACGGTGGCGGTGACTTGCCAGCCGTCGGCCAGCAGGGTTTTCACCAGGCCCAGACCCAAACCCCGGGAGGCTCCGATGATGAGTGCGGTTTTTGCCTTGGACATGAGTGGCTTCCTTGAAAAAGAGGGTCACGGATTTAAAGGACAGCGCTGGCCGAGCCGTTGCTGCAATTCACTGCGCAATGCGCCCAATTCAGCCATGCGGGTTTCGATCAGTTTGAGTTTGTCTTGCAGCAATTGCGTGACGGCACTGTCTGGATCGGATGACTGCCAGATTGCCGCGACGCTGTCGCCGATTTCCCCGAGGGTAAAACCCAGTCGCTGAGCGGTTTTGATGTACTGCACCAGTTGCACCATGTCCGCTGGATAGTCGCGATAACCATTGGCGCTGCGTTGCGCCGCGATCAATCCGCGCTGCTCATAGAAACGCAGCGTATCGCGGCTGACCGCGCTGGCCTGGGCTAATTCACCGATGCGCATGGTGGTGTCTCAAGAGGGCTTGACCTTGGAGCATACTCCAGGCTTTAGCCTTGTTGCTCTTCGAATGTAGGGAGCAAGGCCGATGTGGACTTCAACGCAATATCGCCGGTTGGTGCGGGGCAGTGCCTGGTATGACTTGATCGTGACGGCGGCGTTTGTCACGCCTTGGAGTTTTGCGGTTTTGCATGGGGGGTTGGCGGGGTTGAGTCAGGCGCTGGATTTGCCTGGGGCGCTGCCGGCGTTTGAGCCGATGCAAATGCTGATGGCGAATCTGTTGGGTTCGATTGTGTGTGTCTGGGCCGTGCTACGGATTCGGGATCCGCAGCAGTTATTTGGGCGGTATGACGCGGCTGGAAGATTCCTGTTTTCGGCTTGGCAGCTTTACGCCTTGCTGCATGGTGCCAGCTCTTTGCTGGTGGTTTTCCTGTTCTTTGAATTGGCGTGGGGCGTGGCTCAGGTGTTGCCTGTTCGGCAGCCATCGCTGGCAAGCCATGCTCCTACGGGCGCATCGCCAAACCTGTAGGAGCCGAGCTTGCTCGCGATGGGGCCCGCCCGGTCAACCGCTAATGCCCGCCCTGCCACGGCTGCCCCAACGACACCGGCGCATACAACCGCGTCCGCACCGCATCCCGCGACAGCAGCACCAACACCACAATCGTCGCGACATACGGCAGCATCGCCAGCAGACTTGATGGAATCGCCAGCCCCAACCCCTGCGCCACCAAATGCAGGATGCTGGCGAGTCCGAACAGATACGCGCCCAGCAGCAAGCGCCACACCCGCCAGCTGGCAAACACCACCAGTGCCAGGGCAATCCAGCCACGTCCGGCGCTCATGTTCTCGGCCCACATCGGCGTGTACGCCAGGGACAGATACGCCCCGGCCAACCCGGCCATCGCGCCGCCAAACAACACCGCCAGCGTACGCACGCCCAACACCGGCAAGCCCATCGCGCTGGCCGCATCCGGGTTTTCGCCAACGGCCTGAATGATCAGCCCGATGCGGCTTTTCACAATCACCCACGCCACCAATGCAAACAGCACGAATGACAGGTACACCAGCAAATCCTGGGCAAACAGCATCCGCCCGATCAATGGGATCTCGCTCAAATAAGGAATCGCCACCGGTTCAAAACCCGCCAATGGTTTACCCACCCATGCGGCACCGATAAACGTCGAAAGGCCGACACCGAAGATCGTCAGCGCCAACCCGGTGGCCACCTGATTGGCGTTGAACACCAGCGCCACCAAGGCAAACAGCGACGACAACAACATCCCGGCAAGCATCGCCAACAGCACGCCGAGCCACAGGTTGCCGCTGTTCAGCGCGACGATAAAACCGATCACCGCGCCAAACAGCATCATCCCTTCCTGACCCAGGTTGAGCACGCCGCTTTTCTCGCAGATCAATTCACCCAACGCCACCAAGAGCAAAGGTGTGCCGCAGCGGATCATGGCGTAGAAAATATTGCTCAGCAGATCGATATCCATCACAGAGCTCCTGCAGGTACGGTGGCTGGCGCCCGGCGAGCCCAGCGCACGTTCAAACGCGGTCGGTAGAGAATCAGCACGTCGCTGGCCAGCAGGAAAAACAGCATCATGCCCTGGAACAATTGGGTGATGGCTTGCGGCAGGTTCATGCTCATCTGCGCACTCTCGCCGCCGATGTACAGCAGCGCCATCAACAGGCTGGAAAACAGAATGCCGATGGGATTGAGTCGTCCGAGAAACGCTACGGTGATCGCCGCATAGCCGTAGCCGGGCGAGACTTGCGGCACCAATTGGCCGATAGGCCCGGTCACTTCACACACGCCGGCCAGGCCCGCCAAACCACCGCTGATCAACAGCGCCAACCAGATCAAACGCTTCTCGCGAAACCCAACGAAACCCGCCGCACGCTTGTCCAGCCCCAGCACTTTGATCTGAAAGCCGACAAAGCTTTTCTGCAACAACACCCACACAGCGACCAATGCCAACAAGGCGAAATACACCCCGGCGTGAACCCGGCCGTCCTCTATCAATAATGGCAAACGGCTGAAATCACTGAACATCGCCGACTCCGGAAAATTGAACCCGGCCGGATCCTTCAGCGGCCCATGGACACAGAACAGCAGCAGGTTCAGGGCGATGTAATTGAGCATGATGCTGGTGAGAATTTCGTTGGCGTTGAAGCGCGTGCGCAACCATGCGGTCAGCCCGGCCCACGCCGCACCGGCCAGAGTGCCGACCAGCAGGATCAGCACCAGCGCCCAGCGACTTTGCAGGCCTATGATGTTCACGGCCAAGGCACTGCCGGCCAGCGCGCCGAGCAGTAACTGACCTTCTGCACCGATGTTCCAGATCCGCGCCTGATACGCCACCGCCAGCCCCAGCGCGCAGAGCAAAATCGGCAACGCTTTGACCAGCAATTCCGAGACGCCATACAGGTCGCTGACCGGCGCGATCAATAAAGTATGCAAGGTGAGCATTGGATCGTGACCCAATGCGATAAACAGCAATGAGCCACAGCCCAGCGTCAGCACGGCCGCCAGCAGCGGCGAGCACCACAGCATCAGGCGCGATTGCTGGCCACGGGGTTCGAGAGAAAGCAGCATGTGAAGCTCCGTCAAGCCGTTGCGGGGGCGAGTGATTGAGGGGCGTCGAACTGGCCGGCCATCCAGCCGCCGACATCGATCAGGTGCGTGTCGACGGTCGCCTTGAGCGGCGATAGTCGTCCGCCGCACAACGCGCCGAGGCGGTCGCTGATCTGGAACAATTCGTCGAGGTCTTCGGAGATCACCAGGATCGCCGCGCCGGCATCGCGCAAGGCAATAAGCGCGCGGTGAATGGTCGCGGCGGCGCCAACGTCCACGCCCCAGGTGGGGTGCGCGGCGATCAGTAATTTGGGTTGCTGGAGTATTTCCCGACCGAGGATGAACTTCTGCAAGTTGCCACCGGACAGACTGCGGGCCGGCGTCTGGGCATCGGGCGTCTTGACCCCGAAGCGACGGATGATCTCTTGGGCCAAGGCTTCGACCTTGCTGCGCTGAATCAAGCCGTTGCTGACCAAGCCTTGTTGAAAAGCCGTGAGGAGCGCGTTATCCGCCAGACTCAACTCCGGCACCGCGCCGTGACCCAGGCGTTCCGCAGGAACGAAGGCCAGGCCGAGTTTGCGTCGCGCATCCGGTCGCAAATGAGCGACCGGTTGTCCATCGAAACTGATCGTTGCGCCGTGATTGCGGGTCAGTCGTTCTTCGCCACTCAACAAGGCGAGCAACTCATCCTGACCGTTACCCGCGACCCCGGCGATGCCGACGATTTCACCACTGCGCACCTCAAGGTCGACGTCTTTCAGCGAGCAGCCGAACGGATCAGGATTTGGCCAGGACAACCGGTTGACGGTGAGAAACGCAGCGCCGCCCACCACCTTCGGATAGTCCGTAATCGCCTCGGCCGCTTCACCGACCATCAGCCGCGCCAGTTGCCGGTCCGAGCATTCGGCCGGCAGGCAATGCCCGGCCACTCGCCCGCCGCGCAACACGGTGGCGCTGTGGCACAGCGCCCGGACTTCTCCGAGCTTGTGGCTGATAAACAAAATGCTGCAGCCCTCGGCCGCGAGTCGGCGCAAGGTGACAAACAGTTCATCGGCCTCTTGCGGGGTCAGCACCGAGGTCGGTTCATCGAGAATCAAAAGACGGATGTCTTGCATCAGGCAACGAACGATTTCCACCCGTTGCCGCTCGCCAATCGACAGGCTGTGGACAAGTCGCTCTGGCTCCAGTGCCATTCCATAACGTCGGGACACTTCACGAATCTTCGGTTCGAGCTGTTTCGGTGAGCCGGCCGCCGCGCCGATGGCCAGGGCAATGTTCTGCGCCACGCTCAGTGTTTCGAACAGCGAAAAATGCTGGAACACCATACCGATCCCAAGGCCTCGGGCCTGGGCGGGGTTGCGCATCGTTACGCGCTGCCCTTGCCAAATCATCTCCCCGGAATCGGCGTGGGTGACGCCGTAGATGATTTTCATCAGCGTACTTTTACCCGCCCCGTTTTCCCCGAGCAGGGCATGGATTTCGCCAGGCGCAATGGTCAGGTCGATGGCATCGTTGGCCAGGCATCCGGGGTAGCGTTTGCTGATCTTGCGCAATTGCAGGCGGGGCGTTTGATCGGGGATCGGCACGGGGTTGGGCATGACGGACTCGGGTCGATGGGCGTGATGCCTGTGGATAAAGCAATTTCCTGGCCAAGCAGTCAGGAAAGCTGCCAGTCCGCTCTAGTACAGTCCTTGGCGGCAATGGGTTGCGACCCATCAACGGCGAATCAAGCACCACTTGAGGGCAGAGCTGTTGATCAAGCTCCTGTTTTGCTCGCTGTGACTTGGTTAAAAAACGAGCAGTTGTCTGCAAGCCATACCGGATAGGGAATCGCGACAGTCATGAACGGGTTATCCACAGATTGCTCCACAGTATTTGTGTGCAAGCTCAATGGTCGGGCATAAGCACTGTGCGGCTATCTTCTAAAGGTGATAACCCGCGCTAACTATTTGTTTTTACGTGAATTTAGTGTGGATGGTGGCAGATTGGACGAAAAGTGAACAAAGCCCGCAAACCCGCATGACAGAAGGGTTACAGGCACCTGTGCTCAGGTTATCCACAGCCGGGTGCACAGTAGATGTGGGCAAATTCCCAACGTCGACGGAATATGGGTGAGCGTTGTTGGTGCGCTCAGTGCTGCAACACAATGCGCCCGCGACTCAAGTCCGCCAGCTGCGATTGCAGGGTGCGGATCTGCACTTTGCCAATCGCTAATTGCAGTTCGACGCCGTTGGCGGTGAAGGTTTCTTCCACGACCAGACCGCCCAGTTCCGCCACACGAAGTTTCACCAGCGCGAGCTCACCAAAGGCGCAGGCGCAACTGACAGGCACTCGACTGATCAGCTCCACCTTTGGCGCCGCTTGCAGGCACTTGTTGGCGCCACCGCCATACGCCCGGGCGAGGCCGCCCGTGCCTAGTTGAATGCCGCCGTACCATCGAATCACCAGCACCGCGACCTGGTCGCAATTCTGCGCTTCGATCGCCGCGAGAATCGGCCGGCCAGCGGTGCCGCCGGGCTCGCCATCGTCGTTACTGCGGTACTGATCGCTCAGCTTCCATGCCCAGCAATTATGCGAAGCGTTCAAGTCGCTGTGTTGTTCGATGAAGGCCTGGGCGTCAGCAGGGCTTGCAATCGGCGCGGCGAAGGTGATGAAGCGGCTTTTGCGAATTTCTTCGCGGTATTCGCAAAAGTCGCTGAGGGTAAAAGGCATAAGTGTCTTAAATAGCAGGGGTCAGGCCGCAGCCCTTGAGGATGATGCGGATCAGGTTGTTGCTGGCGTCGTCGATGTCTTGCTTGGTCAGCTTGGTACGCCCGCTGACCCGGCAGATCTGGGTCGCGAAGTCGGCGTAATGCTGTGTACTGCCCCACAACAGGAAGATCAGGTTGACCGGGTCTACCGGGTCCATTTTTCCAGCATCGATCCACGCCTGAAACACAGCTGCCCGGCCCTGGAACCACGCGCGATAGTCCTGGTTGAAATACTCGGTCAGGCACTCGCCACCGCTGATCACTTCCATGGCGAAAATCCGCGAGGCTTGTGGCTGGCGTCGTGAGAACTCCATTTTGGCGCGGATATAACGGGTTAATGCCTCGGCCGGATCATCCTCTGCGGTCAGGGTGTTGAACGTGCTGTCCCACAATTCGATGATGTTGCTCAGCACCGCCACGTACAAACCGAGTTTGTTGGTGAAGTAGTAATGCAGGTTCGCCTTGGGCAACCCGGCATTCTGGGCGATGGTGTTCATGCTGGTGCCTTTGAACCCGTGACGGGCGAACTCGTCTTCGGCGGCTTTGATGATGGTCTGTTCGTTCTTCTGACGAATGCGGCTGGCTGGCTTGCCGCCATGAGCAGGGACTTCAAAGGTCATAGGCACTTCCAGTTGGGTGGGGGCGTAACCAAGTGCGTTGATAGCGCACCCACGGGTTCCAGACAAGTCCCGGTGCGATAAAACCCTTAAGCCCGCTCGACCGGGGCACTTTCCTGAGCGAGGTTGACCCTCTGCGCATCAGCCTTCGACTCTGGCAGCAACAAGCACATCAGCAATGCCGTCAAGCCGCCGCTGGTGATCGCTGAATCGAACAGGTTCTGCACCAGTTTGGGCAGCAGATGTAAGAGGGTCGGCTGCGCCGCGATGCCCAGCCCGACGCCGAACGAGGTGGCGATGATCAACATGCTGCGACGGTCCAGCGGTGCTTGCGCAAGAATGCGCACGCCAGCCGCCGCGACACTGCCGAACATCACCAGCGTTGCACCGCCAAGCACCGGTTTCGGAATTTGCTGCAGCATTGCGCCAATCAACGGAAACAGCCCGAGGCAAAACAGCACGACGCCGATGTATAAGCCAACGAAACGGCTGGCAACGCCGGTCAGTTGGATCACGCCGTTGTTCTGCGCAAACGTGGTGTTGGGGAATGCGCTGAAGGTGGCGGCGATCAGGCAACTAATGCCGTCACCGAGTACACCGCCCTTGAGACGCTTGATATAGGAGGGGCCGCTGATCGGTTGACGGGCGAGCATGCAGTTGGCGGTCAGGTCGCCGACGGTTTCGATAGTGCTGATCAGATAAATCAGCGCAACGGGCAGGAAAGCCGTCCAGTCGAAGCTGAATCCGTACTTGAACGGGATCGGAAGACTTACCAGTGGCAAATCAGGCAACGGTTGCGGGATGAGTTTTCCACTGAGATACGCCGCCACACTGCCTAGCACCAACCCGATGATGATGGCCGAGAGACGAATCCACGGTGTGTTTGAACGGTTAAGCAGAATGATCGTCAACAGCACGAACAGCCCCAGCGCCAGATTGCCCGGCGCCCCGAAATCTGCGGCGTTGAAGCCACCGCCAAGGTCGGTGATGCCAACTTTGATCAGACTGATGCCGATCAATGTTATGACAATCCCCGTAACCAGCGGCGTGATCACTCTGTGCAGTTGGCCGATGAAGCGGCTCAGGACGATCTGCACCAAGGCGCCGAAAAAACACACACCGAAGATCATCGCCAAAATGTCTTCCGGGCTGCCGCCTCGTTGCTTCACCAGGAAGCCAGCCGACAGCACCGCGCCCAAAAACGCAAAACTGGTGCCTTGCAGGCAAATCATCCCGGCACCGATGCCGAACGGCCGGCGCGCCTGAATAAAGGTACCGACGCCGGACACCATCAACGCCATGCTGATCAGGTAAGGCAAATGCGCGGTCAAGCCGAGTGCCGAGCCGATCACCAGTGGCGGGGTGATGATGCCGACGAAACTGGCGAGCACGTGTTGCAGGGCGGCGAGTATCGCGGCGAGCGGTTTCGGGCGGTCGTTGAGACCGTAGATCAAATCGCTGGGGTTTGAGGATTCTGGCTGCATGGGCGTAGGTCTTCTTTTTTGTAAGCAGGGCTGACGGGCAAGTTCATCCTGCTTTGCAAAAAGCTGTCCAAGTGCTCAGCTTATTTTCTTTTATACAGTCCGAGGTCCTTTGTTTATGGGACCTTCGTGGATTTCTAGCGTGTGGCGGCCAGGCTCTCGAGAAAGCTTTCCAGCACCAAATGGGGGCGACGGCCCTTGCGGGTGACCGATGCGAGGCTCAGGTCGTAGAAACGCGCGGTGGGTTTCAGCGCTCGCAATCTACCTTGTTGCACCCAGAGGCTGGYGTAATGATCCGGCAGGTAACCGATGTAGCGCCCGGTCAGGATCAGGAACGCCATGCCCTCACGGTCCGAAGCGCTGGCGGTGCAATTGAGCGCCTGGTAATGGGCCTGAATGTCTGCCGGCAAGCGGAAGGTTGGGGCGATGGCGTCCTGGCTATTGAGACGTTGGTCGTCGAGTTGTTTGTCATCGACGTAAAACAGCGGATGGCCAACCGCGCAGTACAGCAGTGAACGTTCGCTATAGAGCGGCTGATATTCCAGTCCCGACAACGCGCTGGCCTGCGGTACTACGCCGACATGCAAGCGGCCATCCAGCACGCCTTGTTCCACTTCATTCGGCGCGATCATGCGGATCTGAATCTGCACGTCCGGGCCGCGTTCCTTGAGTTGGGCCAGGGCGTGGGTGATGCGCATGTGGGGGAGGGTGACCAGGTTATCGGTCAGGCCGATGGTCAATTCGCCACGCAAGTGTTGATGCAGGCCGTTGACCTCGGTGCGAAAACTTTCCAGCGCACTTAATAGCTGCAAGGCCGATTGGTACACCTCGCGACCTTCTTCGGTCAGGGAAAACCCGGCACGTCCGCGTTGGCACAAACGCAAGCCGAGGCGCTGTTCCAGATCACTCATTTGCTGGCTGATGGCCGAGCGACCGATCCCCAGCACACTTTCAGCCGCAGAGAAGCCGCCGCACTCGACCACACTGCGAAAGATCCGCAGCAAGCGGATATCAAAGTCGCTGACTTGCGCCAGTGGATCGGGGCGACGAGTGCTCATAGTTTAGTATCAGCCTGACTGAACGTTAGAAAAGTTGGATTTCACCGACTTTATCTCCGTGGCAATTTAGCTGCAAGAACGCTTTTGATGTCTACGCCGCTTATTGCCCTGCGAGGTTTTGCCCATGAACTTGCCTGAAAACGCCCCGTCTTCCCTGGCCAGCCAGCTCAAGCTTGATGCTCACTGGATGCCCTATACCGCCAACCGTAACTTCCAGCGCGATCCGCGTCTGATCGTGGCGGCGGAAGGCAGCTGGCTGATCGACGACAAGGGCCGCAAAGTTTATGACTCGCTATCCGGTCTGTGGACCTGCGGCGCCGGGCACACTCGCAAGGAAATCCAGGAAGCGGTATCCAAACAACTGGGCACCCTCGATTACTCGCCAGGCTTCCAGTACGGCCATCCGCTGTCGTTCCAACTGGCTGAGAAAATCACCGACCTGACGCCGGGCAATCTGAATCACGTTTTCTTCACCGACTCCGGTTCAGAGTGCGCTGACACGGCAGTGAAAATGGTCCGCGCTTACTGGCGTCTGAAAGGCCAGGCGACCAAGACCAAAATGATCGGTCGCGCCCGTGGGTACCACGGTGTGAACATCGCCGGCACTAGCCTTGGCGGTGTGAACGGCAACCGCAAAATGTTCGGTCAGGCGATGATGGACGTTGATCACCTGCCGCACACACTGCTGGCGAGCAATGCCTATTCCCGTGGCATGCCGGAGCTGGGTGGTATCGCCCTGGCTGACGAGCTTCTGAAGTTGATCGAATTGCACGACGCGTCGAACATTGCCGCAGTATTCGTTGAGCCACTGGCCGGTTCCGCTGGCGTACTGGTTCCGCCACAGGGTTACCTCAAGCGTCTGCGCGAGATCTGCGATCAGCACAACATCCTGCTGGTGTTCGACGAAGTGATCACCGGTTTCGGCCGTACCGGCTCGATGTTCGGTGCCGACAGCTTTGGTGTGACTCCGGACCTGATGTGCATCGCCAAGCAAGTCACCAACGGCGCGATCCCGATGGGCGCAGTGATTGCCAGCTCGGAGATCTACCAGACCTTCATGAACCAGGCGACGCCTGAGTACGCAGTGGAATTCCCCCACGGCTACACCTACTCCGCACACCCGGTGGCGTGCGCCGCTGGCCTGGCAGCGCTCGACCTGCTGCAAAAGGAAAACCTGGTGCAGAGCGTGGCCGAAGTGGCACCGCATTTTGAAAATGCGCTGCACGGACTGAAAGGTTCGAAGAACATCATCGACATTCGTAACTATGGTTTGGCCGGTGCCATCCAGATCGCGCCACGTGATGGTGACGCGATCGTGCGTCCGTTCGAAGCGGGCATGGCGCTGTGGAAAGCCGGGTTCTATGTGCGCTTCGGCGGCGACACCCTGCAGTTTGGCCCAACGTTCAACAGCAAGCCGCAAGACCTTGATCGTCTGTTCGACGCGGTCGGCGAAGTGCTGAACAAGATCGACTGATTTTCTCTTCTATATAGAGGCGCCCTTTAACCGGGCGCCTGTGGACAACTTTTCAGGAGCGCTACATGAGCCTTATCCCGCATTTGATCAATGGCGAACTGGTGACCGAAGACGGTCGCACGGCCGACGTGTTCAACCCGTCTACCGGCCAGGCGATCCACAAGCTGCCATTGGCCAGCCGCGAAACCATTCAGAAAGCCATCGACTCGGCCAAGGCTGCATTCCCGGCCTGGCGCAACACACCGGCGGCCAAGCGTGCCCAAGTGATGTTCCGCTTCAAGCAACTGCTGGAGCAGAACGAAGCACGCATTGCTCAGTTGATCAGCGAAGAACACGGCAAGACCCTGGAAGATGCGGCGGGCGAATTGAAGCGTGGGATCGAGAACGTCGAGTTTGCCTGTGCCGCGCCGGAAATCCTCAAGGGCGAATACAGCCGTAACGTCGGTCCGAACATTGATGCCTGGTCGGACTTCCAGCCGTTGGGCGTGGTGGCCGGTATTACCCCGTTCAACTTCCCGGCGATGGTGCCGCTGTGGATGTATCCGCTGGCGATCGTCTGCGGCAACTGCTTTATCCTCAAACCGTCCGAGCGTGATCCAAGTTCCACGCTGCTGATCGCTCAGCTGTTGCTGGAAGCCGGTCTGCCTAAAGGCGTGCTGAACGTCGTACATGGTGACAAGGCTGCGGTGGACGCGCTGATCGAAGCGCCGGAAGTCAAAGCGCTGAGTTTTGTGGGTTCGACACCGATCGCCGAATACATCTACGCCGAAGGCACCAAGCGCGGCAAACGCGTTCAGGCACTGGGCGGCGCGAAGAACCATGCGGTGCTGATGCCGGATGCTGATCTGGATAACGCGGTCAGCGCACTGATGGGCGCGGCGTACGGTTCCTGCGGCGAGCGTTGCATGGCGATCTCGGTGGCTGTGTGCGTCGGTGACCAGGTGGCGGAGGCGCTGGTGGAAAAACTGGTACCGCAGATCAAGGCGCTGAAAATCGGAGCGGGCACTACCTGTGGTCTGGACATGGGGCCGCTGGTTACCGGTCAAGCGCGCGACAAGGTCAGCAGTTATGTAGAAGACGGCGTTTCTTCGGGCGCGACCCTGGTGGTCGACGGTCGTGGTTTGAGCGTGGCCGGTCATGAGGAAGGTTTCTTCCTGGGTGGCTGCCTGTTCGATAACGTCACACCAGAGATGCGTATCTATAAAGAAGAAATCTTCGGGCCAGTGCTGTGCGTCGTTCGGGTGAACAGTCTGGAAGAAGCGATGCAGCTGATCAACGATCACGAGTATGGTAACGGCACCTGCATCTTCACCCGTGACGGTGAAGCGGCGCGGTTGTTCTGCGATGAAATCGAAGTGGGCATGGTCGGTGTTAACGTGCCGCTGCCGGTGCCAGTGGCCTATCACAGCTTCGGTGGCTGGAAGCGTTCGCTGTTCGGCGACTTGCATGCGTATGGCCCGGATGGTGTGCGTTTCTACACCCGCCGCAAAGCCATCACCCAGCGC
>NZ_JBFUKU010000068.1:0-23323 GCF_056400685.1 Pseudomonas sp. P5_A12
GGATTTCAAAAACCAAATGCGAAAATTTTCGGGTAACAAGTCAAAGTGTCTTGCAGTATTGATGAGATGTCCTCGTGTTCTTCAAGTGCAGGATGATAGTTACTTGAGTGCTGTACGGGCGTTGCCGACCTATGTCGATGAACTTCACTTGCCGAGAAATGGGTCTGAATTGGCCAGGACTATCAGTATGGAAACCTGTCCAGGTATTGTTTATTTTGCCAGTGAGAACGCTGAAGAACTTGAATGTGATTATGAGGAATTTAAAGCGCTAGAGGGGGCGATGTATGACGCGGCGTGCTAGATATCTTATAGGTTATGACTCGGAGAATATTCCGTTCACCTTCGTTCGAAATGGAGTGGGCTGTGGATTTGAGTTTGACTATTTACATGCGGTGTGCAATGCCGCCGAACTTGATTGTCAATTTGTCCCGATGAAGTGGAGTGAGCTTTTTCAGTCATTAGACGCTGGGGAAGTGCACGCGATATTCTCCAGTATTTCCAGAACTCCTAAGAGATCGGCAATGTACGATTTCACAGTGCCATATTTTGATTCGCCTGAAGCAATTATTTATAAGGGGCGATTAAATGGCTTTAGTGAAGTGCGGTCAATTGGTGTTTTGGTCGGTTCAAATCATTGTGCATATGCGCGGTCAGAGCTTAATACGCTCAAAGTTTATGAGTTCTTGGATTTTGAAGCGTTATCTGTTGGGCTCCATGATGAATCAATAGACAGTTTACTTGTGGGGGTTGATATTGCAAATCTGCTAATTGATAAGTTGTCAGTGCTCGAATTAAAGCTACATGATGAATTGATCATTGCACCTGAGTTTTTTGGTGTGGGATCGAGTGTCGTAGTTAAAAGATCTGAGAACATCCTGTTGGCGTCTCTAGATCACGGAATATCCAAAGTTGGAAATATGTTGTTTTAGCTCTTCGGATTGTATATCAATCGACGTAGCAATGAGTACTGAACTCACTATTCATTAGCTGTATAAGCGTAGAAAAACCCGCAGTAACACGGGTTTTTTTACGACTTGAATTTGATCACTGGCTCTTTGGCGTATCAAACCCACGCTGCTCAATCACCCGAAAAACATCGCGCACATCCTGGATCATGATCCGGGCGATGTTGGTGACGGTGTTGATGTCGTTTTCGGCGTAGTCGGGGAGGCTGGTGCAGGCCATCAGGTTGAGGTATTTGAGGGCCGCGTTGAGGCGTTCGCTGAGGCAGTTGTGGAGTTCGCGCAGTGGGGCGTCGCTGTCGATGAGCAGGACCGGGTAGTCGGTGGCGAGTTGGGACATTGGGGTGAAGCGGCGGGGCGGAAGTTGAGTCGTCATGGTGTAAATCCTTAAATAAAAAGAATTGCCACCTTTCTGCTGCGAAACAAATGGGTGGCAGCTGTGCGCGGGTTCGCAGACCGGAGGATTTACACCAAGACCCGGCAGACCCGAGGGTCTCCCGCGCACAACCGCCATAAAACATTAAGCAGGCGGAGCCGGCTGCATCATGCCTGACGGTGTCTTGGTGTCAATCTTGAGGGCTGCGAAACCCATCGCTGACAGCGGTCAGCGACGGGTCGACTATAGGCGTCGATTTTGGTGGTCGCAAACGGGGTTGTAGGACCGAAAATCGGGTTTTGTGGTTGTTGGTAGAGACTGCGTTTGCTGATCAGCAGTCGTGTATTCAGAGGTTGTTTAATGTCAGGTGGACTTTGTTTGCCGGGTTTGCGGCTGCTGCGCAGCCGGACGCAGGCTTCGCCAGCTGCTACAGGATGTGGGTGTGTTTAAAATTGTGGCGGGGTTTGGGGCGGCTTCGCCGTCCAGCGGGAGCAAGATCCCTCGACACAGAGGGTTGTTTCCTACGTGATTTTCGGAATGGAAGATTCGAGTCTGGCGGCTTCCAATAGACTGCGCGAAGCGTGATGACCAGAAACGACAAAGCCCCGAATCTTCGGGGCTTTGTATTTGGATCACGCGGTCTTCAGCGCACACGCTCCAGCGTCATTGCCTGGCCTGCGGCGAATGCGGGTTGTGTTCGGTGTGTTTCGGCCCCGCTAATGCCCATGCCACAACCCCAATCAGCGGCACAAACACGATCACCACGATCCACAAGAGTTTGTTGCTCGATTTGCCTTCGGCTTTTCGGACTTTGTTGATTGCCCAGAGCTCGATAAGCAGAAGTACGGCTGTGAGTACGATCCAGATTGTTTCGATGTGCATTCGTCACCCTCCTGATAGTCATTCAGTTAGGTGAATCGCAGTGGTCTGGGTTCATTAAATTTCAGGTTTTTGGTGATTGGCGGTCTGACAGGCAACCGTTCGCTGACAGACCGCATTCGCGGGCAAGCCCGCTCCCACAGGGAATATGGTGAACGGCCTATTGCGCTTTCCAGTGTCCGCCACCCGTTTCGCAATCAATCTTCGCCTGACCCAGGTGTTCGGCACTGTAGTAGTAAGTCGTGACTTTTGCCTTGTCGGGGATGTTCAGCGAGGTGCTGTCCTTGTCCTTGCTGGTGGAATGTGGGTTGGTCAGGGATTCCTGAGTCAGCGTGGCRATGCACGTGGCCTGGTAGTGATCGTCGCACTGTGCGACTTTTTTCTTGGTGCTGGTCAGCATCTCTTTGCTTTCGTTGCTGCATGACCAGTCGATGGCGTTCACCGGCATGCCGTCGTACTCATAGCAGCTATGGGATTCAACCACCGGTACGGAAGGGCTTTGAGACCGGGTCTGGACGTCACAACTTTCAGCCATGACCAGTGTCGGGCTCAAGTAGGTGATCAGAAGCAGAAGTCTGGTGTTCATCGGGATTTCCTCTGCAATGGCGCCTGGCTTCGTCGAAGTTTGGCGCTATAGGCTTTCGAAAACGCGATGGGCCGCAGGGTTCAATTGCTTTTTTTATCCGCTACCGCCTTCAGCTCAACGCCTCAATGCATCTTGCTGTGATCCATCTTGCCAAGTGCCCGAGCCTCGGCCTGCACTTCGATGATTTCCTGCTCGCCCTTGGCGTTTTTCACGGTCAGGGTCAGCGGGACTTTATCGCCTTCCTTAACCTGAGCGGTCAGGTCGATCAGCATCAGGTGGTAGCCATGGGGATCGAAGTTCACAGCCTTGCCCGCCGGCAGCGCGACGGACTCGACCATGCCCATTTTCATCACGTCGTCTTTCATGCTCATTTGGTGAATCTGGACGGTTTTAGCCACTGGCGACTGAACGCTAAGCAGGTTGCTGTCGCTGTCGGCTTGCAGGGTCATGAACGCGCCGGTGGACGGTTGGTCGGCAACGGTCGCGCGGACCCAGGCGTCGTGGACCTGGGTTTGCGCCGACACCTGAAAGGCCAGGCCGATCAGCGACAGACCCAGGGCCAGTTGTTTGATGCGTTTGAAGGATGTTGCAGTCATTAGCAGACCTCCATGACGGTGAGCAGGTCTTCTGCGCACTCTTGGGCGGTAAGGGACGCGGACAGTCCCAGGCGCAAAGTGCCTCGGGAGTCGAAGACGAAGCTGGTCGCGGTGTGGGAGAGGGTGTAGCTCGAACCGCTGGGGACTTTTTCGAAGAACACGCCGAACTCCTTGGCGGTGGCGGCGGTTTCTTCCAGCGTGCCGTGCAGTGCTTCGAACGTCGGGTCGAAGGATTTGACGTATTTGTCGAGCATCTGCGGCGTGTCGCGTTCCGGGTCCAGGGTGATGAAGATCACTTGCAGCTTTTCGCCGTCGCGGCCCATCAGTTTTTTCGCTTGGGCGGCTCGGGCCAAGGTGGTCGGGCACACGGCCGGGCATTGGGTGAAGCCGAAGAAAATCATCGGCATCATCCCGCGATAGCTGGTCAACATCCGGGTTTCGCCGTCGGCGTCCTTGAGCTTGAAGGTACGGCCCATGATCTTGTCGCTGAGGTCCTTGCCGTGTTTGAACGACAGTTTGCTGCTGTCATCGCAACCGGCCAGCAGGCCGAGGCTCAACAGGCTCATGCCGCGCAGAACAGTGCGACGGGTATACAACGTACTCATGGAGGGGAAATCCTGTGTAGCGACGTGAAATCTGTGGCGGCTGATAGATCAGACGAAAAAAGCGCGTGGATATTAACAAACTGTAGCGGCGGGCTGCGCATTGTCGGACCGGCGCGCGTTACGGTACAGAGGCAGAATGGGCAGATAACTACGGATCAGTGGTTTCCCGGCATGTAGCCATAACGCGATCCCGTAGCAGCTGCCGAGCCTGCGAGGCTGCGTCCGGCTGCGCAGCAGTCGTAAAGTCAGACAATGCGGTGCGTCAGGTTCACCGTGCACTCAGGGTTTACGACTGCTGCGCAGCCGGACGCAGCCTCGCGCTGCTCGACAGCTGCTACAAGGTAGGTGTTGCGGATAGACGGGCGGTGTTGCGGTTGCGCGGACACATTCCAGATACATAAGTGCGCTTTCATGGGGTTGTCCCAAACCACAATGAGAGCATTGCCATGTACCGCAAATTGCAGCAAGCCGCCCGATTCCTCAGTCAGAGCGCGCGTTTGATGGTCGGTGTCCCCGACTACGACAACTACGTCGCGCAAATGGCGCTCAAACACCCGGACCAGCCGGTCATGAGCCTTTCGATGTTTATTCGTGAGCGTCAGGAGGCCCGATACGGCGGCAAGCAGTGCACGACGCGTTGCTGCTGATCGCTGCGCGAACGCTGCGATCCACTCGCGTCACTGTGCAATGAAATTGCGAATCGCCTGAATGGTCGCCGTCGGCGCTTCTTCCATCAGCCAGTGACCGGCGCCAGGGATCACCACTTCGGTGACGTTGTCCGCCGCGTTGCGCATTACGATCGCTTCATTGGCCCCAAAAGATTTTTCCCCGCCGATGGCCAGCACCGGCATCGTCAGCCGCGTCTTCATCGAGGCTTCGTTGTCCACGGCATCCTGACGAATGCTGCCGAACTGGGCGAAGGCCGCGTGCATCACACCGGGGCGGGCATAGAGCTTGGCGTAATGCTGGCGGGTGGCTTCATCGACTTTGCTGCGGTCGCCCGCGAATTCGTTCCAGAACCGGTCGAGGTAGATACGTTCACGACCCGCCACCAGTCGCTCGGCGTCCGGCCCGCCAAAGTCGAAGTGCCAAAGCATCGGTGAGCGGACGATATCGTTCCAGGGCGGGATGCCGGGCACCGGAGCGTCCATCACCACCAGGCGATCCGTCAGCTGCGGATAACGCGAAGCGTAAGCGAAGGCGACCATGGTGCCAATGTCATGGCCGATGACCACCGAGTGTTCGATGCCCAATGCGGCCAACACGCCACGGATGTCGCCCGCCTGGGTCTTCTTGTCATAGCCGCTGTCCGGGATCGACGACAGCCCCAGGCCGCGCAGGTCCGGCACCACAACGGTGTGGTCCTTGGCCAGGTCAGCCGCCAGTGGCGCCCACATGTCGCCGGTGTCGCCAAAACCATGCAGCATCACCACGGCAGGCCCTTTGCCGCCGACGCGCACATGGATTTTCACGCCTTCAACGGTGATGTCCTGGGTATGAAAATCAGCAGGGAATGGCGGTACGCCGGCCAGTGCCGGGAGGCTGAGTGCAAGCAGCAATGAAGTGGTCAGCAGGGTGCGCAACATGACGGTGCCTCCAGGGTACACGTGGGAAATGGCATACCCGAAGCAGCGTAGACCGCCTTACGGCACATGTTTTTCCATGGTTGCTTTCAGCGCCTCACTCACCAGTGCCGTGACAATCGGTTCTGAAGTCGAGCGCATCTCTTCACCGACAGTGGTTTGCTGTGCTTTTACTTTTTCCACGTATTGCGAGGCGGGCCCTTCAGCGACGAGCGATGCCAGTTCTTCTTCGGAAAACGACTTCTCATAGGCCCGTGCCAGGTTCTCATCCCATTCCGGCTGGTATTTGGGCAGTAAAACAGTGATCTCCTCGGACACGATGCGGCTGGCATCGTCAGCCCCCAGCTTCTCGGCAATCACTGAATAGGGAGCCGTTCCCTGCGCCATCGACAGTGCAAGGGCCGGGAGATTGCTGCCCATGTGGGCCTTGGCGACGAGGGTGCGGGCTTCATTCAGGGCAGGGGTACCCTCAGAGGCTGAGTTTGAAAAAGCGTATAACAGGGTCAAGGCGAATAACAGGGTCAAGGCGATAGCGGCAGAGGAAATCCGGTGCACGTTTGGGCTCCATGGGTGAGGGCTGAAACAAGGCATCAGAACAGCGTAGCCCAGGCTCATCGCACCACCATTGGTTTAATCAATAATTACCATCAAGCAATGCAAGTTCTGTTTTTTCGCCAAGGGAGGAGGATAGCCACATACCGAACTCGCCTTTGAAGGAACCTGCGCGATGAGAATGTCTACCTTGCTGGCTTTTATCGCCGTATTCAGCGCCACCGTGCCGGCTTACGCGGCTGACCCGTCTTGCCATTTCCTGCCGATCGCCGACAGCGCAACCAGCCTGCAGCATGCCCAATCGGTGGGCGTGCTTTATAGCGAAAACACCCTCAACACCCTCCAGTACCTTGAGCAGTACCATGCGGTTGCGGTGAACGGCGCGAAGAATCCTCAGCTGGATTCGCGCATCAGCAACGCCTTCGTCAACAGCTCCGATCCGAAGCTTGCGATCAGCTGGCTCATGGGCTCGCTGGAAAAACAGTTCGGCTCGGTGACCGTCTACGACAACCTTGACGCACTGGTGCAAGCCCATCCCGACGTGGTGGTGATGCTGGACACCTACAGCCGGCTGGTGTCCAAGCGCAATAATCAGGTCGAAGCGCGTTTCATGGCCAAGTTCTACGACGCGAACCTGCAGTACATCGGCCAGGCCGAAGGCTCTCGCGCACAGCAAATGCCTTCGGTGTGGGTGCATGGCAAAGCGGCGCCGGAGATTGCTGCGCAAATCGACCAGCAAACCGAGTTGCAAGTAAGCGCGCTGAAGCAATTTGATGCTTCGCTCAAGGCGTTGGTGAAGTCGGGCAGTGTGGCGCACGTTGCCAGTAACTGACGCAACCCAGGCGTTCAAGCCTGGGTGGTCATCACCGGTTGCTACGCCGCGCCACCCCGGCAACGCTGACCGGGGAGAGAGGGCGTCCGACAACGGCTTCGGCCTGGGAAATCACGCTGTGTACGCCTGGGATCGACAGGGTTTCACCGAACTCAAGCGCTGCGATCAGCACGAAGCCGCCCAGTAGCAAACCGCCTGTTTTTATCAAAACGTTCATTTGGCAGGTCCTCGCACAAAGTTCTTCGGCAAAGCATCGCCGGGGAGGTCTTTCAAGTCGATTTTCTGCGCATTTGTTGTGTTGTTAAAGGTGAAATCGTCAGCGGCAACTTCATCACCGGTCTTCCAGTTACTGAACTGAATGCTGTACTGCGGCCCGCCCGCGACCTGTTTTGAGGTAATGACATAACGGCAGGGGTAAGGACGCTCGCCTTGGGCGATCCAGATCTGCCAATCCACCGTTTTGCTTCTGAACGCCAGGTGATCGCACTCGACGCCTCCGATCACGCCACTGCCCAAGTCCTTTATGTTGGTCACGCCCTTCATCAATGAATCTTGAGGGTTGGACACGAACAGGTCGGCGCCGGCCAAAGGTCGGTCGTACTTTTCCCTTAATTCATCAATCAAATGATCCAGTGTGCCGGGCACAGCCACTTGCGTGTACGTGTTGGTGTTCTTGCCGAACAAGGTCAGGGTGGTGCCGTCAAACAGCATTTCCATGTCGACAAATCCACCCGCACGCGTGTTGCGCATCTTGTCGGGGCGGCTGATGACTGTCGTGCCGGAAGCGGCCAGCGCAAGGTTCTGTTTTTCCTTGGTGATGACTTCAAAGTTTGTGTCGTAGTTGAACGATAGGTTTTTTTGCGCGGTCAGGTAGTCGGACATGCTCTTGAGCAAGTTTTTGGCGTACGCCTCATCGGCATGGGCGGCATTCGGAATGCTTAATCCCACTATTAATGCCAATCCGGCGCCAGCGAAGCGGATTTTTGAGGATTCGATTAACTGTCGGGCGATCTTGTCCATGGAAGTTCACCGCTGTGAGAATACCGGATTGCCCGGTGTGGACTTACAACGTTAGTCCCATCACACAGGCAATGAGCGACCACTCATCCGGGTCATTTAAGGCAATTCATCAAGTGACCGACAGCCTCTGCTTCGACAGTCCCGTCGACGCCACCTTCGGCAAAAACCGCGCAACTGGCGGTGTTGTCATCTTTTGCGCAGCGGTAGACCGCGATCACGCTGCCCGGTCCGCCGCCGGTGTGCCCGCTCAATATCAGTCCACCTTCGACCGCACCTTGCATCAGGCCCAAGGCGTAGCCAGGCGCAGTCCATGGACGACCAGCCATCGGCCCGCCGAGCACGCGGGCCGTTTGCATCTCCCGCAGTAACGGCAGCGGCAGGCTCTGGCCGGCCAGTAGTCGATCCAGGCAAAGCGCGGCTTCATCCAGCGGGCCGCCCAGCAGGCCGTGATACACCCAGCCCGGGTCGTACGCTTGCGCGGCGCCCATGGTCACGCCCTGCAGATCGGCTCGCGTCGTGGCCAGGCGTACACGTGACAAACCGAGGGGCGAAAAAACCAGTCGGGTCAGCGCCTCGTCCAATGCAAGACCGCTCAGGCGCTCGATGAACCTGGCCACGTACAGATAACCCACGTTCGAATACCGCCAGCCATCGCCGGGTGCGTAGCGCAATCGGGTCGCTTCCAGGCGTTGCAGCATGTCATCGGCGGGCCACGGCGTTTCGTTGCGCGCCACGGCGGCGTGGTATTGCGCCAACTCGCCATAATCCGCCAGCCCGGCTTCATGCCGCAGCACTTGGCGCAGGGTGAACGGTCCTTCCGGCAGCGTATCGTCCAGATCGAACTTGCCATCACGCACCAGCGCCAGTGCGGCGGCACAGAGCACGGTCTTGGTAAAGCTCCACCAGGGAACCGTCACGTCAGGTTGTGCAGGCGTGAGCGGTGAACCGTTTGAGACAAGGGTGAAAAGCATGGGGGAGGGCTGCTCTGGACGAAGGTGCCGTGGCAGTGTGCCAGAAACACCCAATTGTGTTTTATCGGTGGCTTGGCTAATCTCGCACAAACCCGCAATTTCAGGCAAAAACATGCACGATCAGCACGCTGCAGCCGAGTTACCGTCGGTGCGCCGGCAAAAAATCCTTCTGATCCTTGAGCGCGACGGCAAGGTCATGGCTTCCGAATTGAGCCAGCATTTCGCCGTTTCCGAAGACACCATTCGCCGCGACCTGTCAGAACTCGCCAGCGCAGGGTTGGTGCAACGGGTGCATGGCGGCGCGTTGCCGCGACCTAAAGACACGGGCAAGGATTTCTTCACCCGGGTTGGTGAAACCGATGAGGTGAAAACCCGGCTGGCGCAACTCGCTGCGCGCCGGGTGCAGGATGGCCAGATTGTGCTGTTCGACTCAGGCAGCACAACGCTGCAGATTGCGCGGTCGCTGCCCTCGGACATTGCCATCACGGCCGTTACCGCGTCGCCCATGATCGCCATCGCGCTGGCCGAATACACCGGCATCAAAGTGATCCTGGCCGGTGGTCAACTCAATCGCGCGACGATGTCGGCCAGCGGGCATGAAACCCTGCGGCTGATCGAGGGCATCAAGGCTGATCTGCTGTTCATCGGCATCTGTGCGATTCACCCGGAGGTTGGCATCAGCTCACTGCATTTCGATGAGGCGCCGGTGAAGCAGGCGATGATCGACAGCGCGTCGCACGTGGTGGCGGTGACCACCGCGGACAAACTGGGCGCCGTGGAGCCGTTCGTTGTCGCACCGTGCAAGCGCATCCATACGCTGATCACCGAGCAACAGGTGGCGTCGGGCAACATTGAGGATTACCAGCGGTTGGGTATTGAGGTGATTCAGGTGGACGCCTGATCTCAACCGTGCCCGAGCGCAATCGCAAACGACACGACGATGAAGCAGGCAAAGGCGAAATTCAGGTTCATGAAGGTGTCTTCCGACGTATTCGAGATGTCGCCATCTTGAATACGCCGCAGGGAAATAAAAAATTCGGCTTCGTGATGTGAATGATCGAAGGAATTGATACCTGCTGCCTGCGCTTGCGGCACGCCCCCTAAGTCAGGTATTTGCGAAACCACGCGATCGTACGGTCCCACGCCAGTTTGGCAGCGGCTTCATCGTAGCGAGGCGTCGAGTCGTTATGAAAACCATGGTTAACGCCCGGATAAATATAGGCCTCATAGGTTTTGCCGGCGGCTTTCAACGCTGATTCGTACGCTGGCCATCCATCATTGATGCCCTTGTCCAGCTCGCCGTAATGCAGCAATAAGGGCGCCTGGATCCTGGCTACATCCTCCGCTTTTGGCTGGCGACCATAAAAAGGCACGGCTGCCGCCAGCTCCGGATACGCCACGGCCGCCGCGTTGGAGACACCCCCGCCGTAGCAGAAGCCGGTGATGCCGACTTTCCCCGTGGTCGCGTCGTTTTTCGATAGCCACTCGATGCCGGCGAAAAAATCATTCATGAGCTTTTCGGGGTCGACCTTCGCCTGTAGCTCACGGCCCTTTTCGTCGTTGCCGGGGTAGCCGCCGACCGAGCTCAGACCGTCGGGGGCGAGGGCGATGAACCCGGCTTTGGCGAGGCGTCGGGCGACGTCTTCGATGTAAGGGTTAAGCCCACGGTTTTCATGCACGACCAGCACCGCCGGCACTTTGCCGGTGGCTTTGGCCGGGCGCACCAGATAACMGCGCACATTGCCGTGGCCCTTGGGTGAGGGGTAGGTGATGTACTCGGCGATGATGTCCGGGTCGGTAAACTCGACTTGTTCGGCGAGCGCATAGTTGGGGCTCAGGGAGGCGAGCAAGGCGCCGGCGGTCAAACCGCCCAAGGCGAACAACGCCGCGCGATCAAGAAACTCTCGCCGGTTGATCTTGCCATGGACGTAGTAATCGTAGAGTTCGAGCAGTTCGGGGGCGAAATCTTTGGCGGTGAGACGTTCCATAGGGGCGCTTCCCGTGTGTTAAAGATTTAATCCAGTAAAGCAGCGTTTGCCGCACAACCCGGACAATTTGTCCGGGTTGTGGCAAACGGTGGCACTTACGGATTAATGCCCACCCACCACCATATGACTGAACGGCGCCACATACGCCTGCAACGTCACCAGTCCACCGACCAGAATCGCCAGCACGATGGAGTGGAAGAATACGTACCGAAGAATTTCCCCTTCATGCCCGTACCAGCGCGTTGCCGTGGACGCCACCACAATCGACTGTGCGTCGACCATTTTGCCCATGACCCCGCCAGAACTGTTCGCCGCCGCCATCAGCACCGGGCTGATCCCCAGTTGTTCGGCGGTCACCCGTTGCAAGCCGCCGAACAGCACGTTGGAGGCCGTGTCGGAGCCGGTCAAGGCCACGCCGAGCCAGCCGAGGAGGGTGCCGAACATGGGGTAGAAAATCCCGGTCGCGGCGAAGGCCAGGCCCATGGTGGCRTCCAGTCCGGAGTAGCGCGTGAGGTAACCCAGGGCCAGCATCGCCACAATGGTGATCAGCGAGTAGCGCACCACCCATATCGTTCGCAGGTAATGACGTACCAGTTGAGGAATCGAGTAGCCCATCAGCAGCCCGCCGAGGATCGCTGAGAGCAAGATGCCGCTGCCGGTGGAGGTGAASCAGGTGAACTTGTAGATCGCGTCCTCGGTTTTAGGCGCTGGCACCACCGGCGGTACTTTTTCAACCTGCTGGTGCAGGGTGGTAAAGGTCACGATCGGGGCAAAAATCGGGTTCGCTTCGCGCATCGGTTTGCCTTGCGGATCGAGCTTGGCCGAGCTGGTGGCCGGGTCGATCGCCGGGCGGGTATCGAACATGTTTTTGAAGCTTTGTGTGCCCCAGGCGAACACGAATATCGTGAGGATGATCCACGGCATCCACGCGCGCATAACCGCCGGTTTGGCATCGCTGGCAAACGTCGCGCTGGCCTCGGTTGTGTGCTTATGCTCCTCGTCGATCTTCGAGTTGTCGACGCGCCCGGTCAAGGCGGCCGAGGTGTGCACCGTGGCGGGTTTCCAGACCCTGAGGAATCCGGTCAGGCAGGCCATGGAAATCAGCGCGGCGATCACGTCCACGAGCATCGGGCCGTGGTAGTTGGACACCAGGAATTGTGGCACCGCGAAGCTGACCCCGGCCACGAGGATCGCCGGCCAGATTTCCAGCATCTTGCGCCAGCCGGCGAAGGCCCAGATCAACCAGAACGGCACCAGTACCGAGAAGAAGGGCAGCTGGCGACCGACCATCATCGACAGCTCCATTTCATCCAGCCCGGTCACTTTGGCGAGGGTAATGATCGGCGTGCCCAGTGCGCCGAACGCAACAGGCGCGGTATTGGCGATCAAGGCCAGGCCGGAGGCGGCCAAGGGCGAGAAGCCAAGTCCGATCAGGATCGCACCGGTCACCGCCACCGGCGTACCGAAGCCAGCCGCGCCCTCGAAAAACGCACCGAAGCAGAAGGCGATCAGCAGCAATTGCAGGCGTCGGTCGTCGGTGATGCGTGCCAGGGAATCCTGCAGCACTTTGAACGAGCCGTTCTCGGTGGTCAGTCGGTGCAGGAAGATGATGTTGAGCACGATCCAGCCAATCGGCAGCAAGCCGTTGGCAGCGCCAAATAACGCCGCCGAGCCGGCCATGTTCGCCGGCATGCCGAAAGCCAGGATCGCAATCACCAAGGCAGACGCCAGCGCGAGCAACGCCGCTATGTGCGCCTTGATGTGGAAAAACGCCAGGGCGGCCAGCATCACCACCACCGGCACGGCTGCCAGGAGGGTTGAAATGACCGGGTTACCAAAGGGATCGTAGACTTGCTGCCAAACCATGTTCCACCTCTGCTTTTTATTGTCGGTAGTGCAGGCCCCCGGGCGGGGTTGGTGGAAAGGAGTATAGGTGGCATTGCGCCGCTGTCTCGGGGAGGTTTTTCGTTGTTGAAAGGTGCCGTGGCGGCAATGATCCCGGGCGAACTTCTACTACGCTCAGAGGGGATGACTGCCCCATTCATTCAGTACGAGAGGGAGACAGCAATGACTGAACGCCATGAGGAACACAAGGAGACGCTTTCCAACGGATGCTCGATCAAGGTCACGGCCGAGATACTGAAAGACGGCTCCTTGAAAATGCTGATCGGTGTGTACCGTCCCGACGGCTCGGTGATTGAAGAGGACCACCATCCGTCCCCGCACCTGCTGGACATGGAGGCGGCGATGGACTGGGCCATCGAAAAGGCCAAAACCGTCGGCAACAGTCAGCAAACGCTGTAAGAACGGCTTATCCCCGCTCTGATCATCGTCCTTATTGCGTACCGAACATGGCCGTCCAGTAAATCCCCGCATCGCTCTTCGGGTCCACCGCGTATGCGGCGCCGAGTTCACGGAACTGTGGATTCATCAGGTTGGCGCAATGACCGGGGCTGGCCAGCCAGCCGTCGACCACCTTGCGCACGGTGTCTTGCCCGGCGGCGATGTTCTCGCCGATCTGCTGAAAGTTGTAACCCGCCAGTTCCGCACGGTCACCGGGCGTGCGGCCGTCGCGGTCCTTGTGATCGAAGAAGTTGCCGTTGGCCATGGCCCGGGAGTGGGTTTCAGCGGCTGTCGCCAACAGGGCGTTCCAGCCCAGCGGTGTGGTCGCGGCAAACGCCTGGCTGCCGCATTTACGCGGTTGGGTGCGCGCGGAGTTGAGCTCGACCAACAGCTTCTGGCCTTCGGCGGCGGAGTCGCCCTGGCGCGCAGGCAACAGGGGGCGGGCGAGCACGATTCRCCAATCGTTGCCTTGGCGGCTGACACCGATGTCGATGAATTTCGGGTCCAGCACCACCTGGCAGAAGCTCTCCTGCACCGCCATCATCGCGGCTTGCGCATCACGCGGGCCGGTCAGGGTAATCGCTTGCACATTGAACATCGGATACGACGCACGCACCATGGCCTGCTGCAAGTCGACCGGCCCGCTGGCCGGCAATACCAGACGCGGATCGCTGTTCAGCGGTGGCAACTCCGGCGAGACCTGACCGGCGCAATTCTGCGTCAGACTGCGAAAGGCGTTGATCGAGTCGGTCAGCTGCGTTTCTTCGGAGGCCATTGCCGTAGTGGCAAGCACCAGACCCAACGACAAACCCGAAAAGCGCAAAGCGGATGATAAGACGTGCATGACAACCCCCTTGGACGGACTGCGCCCATGATGCGCGAACTCCCCCCGTACAAGGCAATGGCTTTTTACAGTTTGTGACTCAGTAGGTGACATGATTTGGCTACTACACTAAGCCGACGCCTCCCAGAGTGTTTGCGCTATGCCCGTCAATTGGATCGCCGCGTTGCTTGCCGTTTCACTGCTCGCCGGTCAGGCCATTGCGGACGATCAACAACAAAAACAGGACGTGGCGCAAGACAAGGCTCAGGTGCTTGAACAGAAGGCGGCCGAGAAGGGCAGCAACGTGCCGGTGCCCACGTCCCAGGCCATTACCCCGTCCGAAGTCCAGGCCGTCGACCCGGCCGGAAAGTCTCCGCTGGACGATGCGATCACCTGCATGGCCCGCTCCATTTACTGGGAGGCCAAAGGCAAGAACACCGCCGACATGGAAGCGGTGGCCAGCGTGGTGATGAACCGCCTCGGCCACGAAGGTTTCCCCGACACCGTGTGCGCGGTGGTCAAGCAAGGTTCTGAAACCAAAAGCTGCCAGTTCTCCTGGTGGTGCGACGGGCGCCCGGACAAGGTCCAGGAAGAAACCCAATATGAATTGGCCAAGGAAATCGCTCGCAAGGCGCTGAACAAGCAGCTGCCGGATCGCACCGGCGGCGCGATGTACTTCCATGACAAGATGGTGAAGCCGGTCTGGGCCAGGAAGTACATCAAAACGGCGAGTATCGGGTTGTTCGTGTTCTACAAACCGCACGAAGGGAAGGCGAAATAGCTGTAAAGCCCTTACACCTCACGACCATGCGCCGCGGCAGCCAGTTGCCCGGTATCGACCCGGACAAACACCGAGTCACCCACGGCCGTGAGCACGCCGTCGGCGAAGATCTCGCAGATGACCCGGGTCTTGCGCCCGACATCGCCCTCGACCTTGGCGCGCARGGTCAGCGCAACGCCCATCGGCGTCGGTTTGATGAACTTGATGCCCAGGTTGCCGGTGACGCAGTCGATGCGCGGCAGTGTGCCCGGTTCGCGGTTTTCGGCCCGGTAGTGGTAAGCCATGGCGGTCCAGTTCGAGTGGCAATCCACCAGCATCGCAATCAAGCCGCCGTACACCAGATCCGGCCAGCCGCAGTACTTGGCGTCGGGCAGATGCTCGGCAACGACGTGAACGCCATCTTCGTGCCAGTGGCTTTTGACGTGCAGGCCGTGAGGGTTGCGGCTGCCACAGCCGTAGCACACGCCATCCGGTGCGGCGCTGTCCTGCATGGAAATGTCGAGCATGGTGGTCCCTTGTTGTGCTTTGAAAGTCCGCTGAGATTAAAACGCTGGAGTCAGGGGAAGTCCATTGCTCCATACGGTAATGCGGTGCGGTTCACAGCAGAGTAGAGTTTTGTTCAGATGGCGTGAAACCCGTCATGCCACGTTTACGGACAGCCGCCATGCTCAACATCGGACTCATCGTTTACCCCGGTTTCCAGGTGCTCGGCCTCGCCATGTGCGCTTCCTTCGAGTTGGCCAACAACAGCGCCGACGAGCCGGTATACAGCCTTTCGCTGCTGTCCGAGCACGGTGGCATGGTGCAGACCTCCGCGGGTTTTGGTGTGGAAACCAGCCCGTTCGATCAGCGCACGTTCGATACGCTGCTGGTGATGGGCGACAACTTGATCCGTCCGACCTCGCCGGGCTTGGTGGCGTTTTTGCGCCGTGCCAGTGAGTCAACCCGACGTCTGGGTTCGATCTGTACCGGGGCGATTGCACTGGCCGAAGCGGGTTTACTGGAGGGGCGGCGGGCGACCACTCACTGGTGTCATGCCCCGGCCTTGCAGCGAGCGTATCCAAAGGTGCTGGTCGAAGAGGACCGCATCTTCATCAACGACGGCAATATCTGGACCGCCGCCGGCATGAGCGCGTGTGTCGACCTGGCCCTGGCGCTGGTGGAAAAGGACCTCGGTGCCGACGTGGCGCGCACGGTGGCTCGGCAACTGGTGGTGTATCACCGCCGCGCGGGTGGTCAGTCGCAGTTTTCGGTGATGCTGGAACTGGAACCGAAGACCGACCGTATCCAGGCAGCATTGACCTACGCCAAGCAACACCTGAAATCCGCGTTGTCGGTGGAGGAGTTGGCCAGTGCAGCTAATTTGAGCCCTCGACAATTCAGTCGGGTGTTCCATGCCGAAACCGGTCAAACGCCGGCCAAAGCCATCGAAAACCTGAGGGTGGAAGCTGCGCGGCTGATGATGGAAACCGGTCGGCATGCCATTGATGTGGTGGCGACCGAAACCGGTTTCGGCGACCGGGAGCGCATGCGCCGTGCCTTTATCCGCGCGTTCGGACAGCCGCCACAGGTGATTCAGCGCGCCAATCGGACGATGTCTTGAAAGGTGGTGTATTCGACATTCAAGACAAAATATGATTGCCGTAATCTTGATCTCGTTGAAGCCCAATCCCTCAGTGAGATCACCGCCATGACCATCGTCAAAGCCGCTGCCGTCCAAATCGCACCCGTGCTCTACAGCCGTGAAGGCACGGTAGAAAAAGTCGTTAACAAGATTCGCGAACTCGGCGAGAAGGGTGTGCAGTTCGCCGTTTTCCCGGAAACCATCGTGCCGTACTACCCGTATTTCTCCTTTGTGCAGGCGCCTTTTAAAATGGGCTCCGAGCACTACAAATTGCTCGATCAGGCTGTGGTGGTGCCATCGGCGACCACCGATGAAATCGGCAAAGCCGCCAAGGAAGCCAACATGGTGGTGTCCATCGGCGTCAACGAGCGCGATGGCAGCACGCTGTACAATACGCAACTCCTGTTTGATGCCGACGGCACGCTGATTCAGGCGCGTCGCAAGATCTCGCCGACCTATCACGAACGCATGATCTGGGGCATGGGCGATGGCTCGGGCCTGCGCGCCACCGACAGTGCGGTCGGGCGCATCGGTCAACTGGCCTGCTGGGAACATTACAACCCGCTGGCGCGGTATGCCCTGATCGAAGACGGTGAGCAGATTCACGCTTCGATGTACCCCGGCTCGTTTGCCGGTGAGCGGTTCACCCGGCAGATGGAAGTCAGCATCCGCATGCATGCGCTGGAATCGGCGTGCTTCGTGGTCAACTCGACGGCCTGGTTATACCCGGAACAGCAAGCGCAAATCATGGCCGACACCGGTTGTGAGATTGGCCCGATCTCCGGCGGTTGCTACACCGCGATCATTGACCCACAAGGTGAGGTGGTCGGTGCGCTGACCGAAGGTGAAGGCGAAGTGATTGCTGACATCGACTTGTTCGAGATCGAGATCCGCAAGCGTCAAATGGACGGCCGTGGCCATTACAGCCGTCCGGAGATTCYGAGCCTGAACATCGACCGCACGCCCCATCGTCATGTTCATGAGCGCAATGCTCAGCCGAAGTTGGCCGTCACTGCTCAGCCGGAAGAACTGTGATCCAGTAAACGCGCCACAAAAAAGGCCCCTTCATCAAGCGATGAAGGGGCCTTTTTCACGAAGGGCGGTTTTACAGTTCCTGACCCAAAAAGATCAATGTATTGCCATGCGCCTCAGCCGCTGCGCGCTGGTTGTAGCTGTCGCGGTGCGAGCAGTTGAAGCCATGTTCAGCCTCTGGATACACGACAATTTCCACATTGTCGTTAGTGTCGAAGCGTTCGGCGATTTTTTCCACGGCTTCCAGCGGAATGTGGCTGTCCTGTTCACCGAAGTGCATCAGCAACGGCACTTCAATGTCATCGGCGCGGTCCAGGTGATTCTGGATGCCGCCGCCGTAGTAGGCGACGGCCACTTCCACCAGCCCGTTGGCGGCGGTGAGGTAAGAGAGAAGGCCGCCAAAGCAATAACCGATCGAAGCAATGCCGCCATCCAGCCCCGGCTCTTCATCCAACTTGTCGATGGCCAGTTTGATGTCGGCCTGCGCCTTGGTGATATYGGTGGCGTTCATCAACTCGACGGCGCGTTTCCAGCCGGCTTCGTCGTAGGTGAGTTCGATGCGGTGGCCGTTGCGCCAGAACAGGTCTGGCACGATCACCAGATACCCATCAGCGGCGTATTGCTCGGCGACCGAGCGGATGTGCTCGTTGACACCGAAGATCTCCTGGATCAGCACGATCCCCGGGCCGCGTTGGGTATGAGGAATGGCCAGGTAAGCGCCGAATGTACCTTCGTCGCTGTCGATCTCGATCCATTGGGTGGTCACGCTCATGGTGGCTCCTGTCTACGCAATTGAGGTGAAGAGTGAAGCTTGCCACGTTAGCATCTCAACGATTGTGACGGCGCCAGAAAAATCGCGCCAGCAGCGTATCGAGGCTCAGCTTACCGGCACCCGAGAGCAACAATGGCATCAGGGCGGCGAGGTAGATCAGCGGCAGTTTGAAGTTGCCGTGACCCTTGTTGCTGATGGCGTAACCCTGGGCAAGCTCACTTAATGTAGACCAATCGGCCGGCCAGTGAACGGCGGCGGTGGCGACCACAGTGACCACCATCAGCATGATTGTCGATACTCGCGTGCCCAAGCCCAGCAGAATGGCGAACGCGCCAATCAGTTCGGCCCACATCGACAATTCCCAGTTCAGCGTGGCCGGGATGTGATCGAACGGAAACGGAAAACGGTCCTGGATGTCGGCAAACCAGTTATCGCCGTTCCATTTTTCCAGGCCCGACTCAAAAAATTCCCAGGCGATGAACAACCGCAAGGTCAAGGGCGCGAGCCAGCTACCGGCACGGTCGAGGTTCAGGTGCAGGCCTTTGACGGCCGATGAGAGTGAGGTGTTCATGGGCTTGATCTCCACTGAGTCAGGAATGCGGGGCCACGACGGGCCCCGCGCGACGGGTTACTCGCTGGCGCCGCACTTGCCTTCGCCACATTTGCCTTCGGCGGGTTTTTCCGCGGTGTCGGCCTGGACCTGGCTGTAGCCGTGGGCCAGTTGTTTCATGCTGAACGCTTCGGATTCGGAGGCCGAAGCGACGTTCGACAGGGCCAGGCCACCGGCGATGAGCAGGCCGAGGGTCAGGGAGGACGTTGAGAGTTTGAACATGGTGATACTCCGTAACATTGAGTGAGTTGAGCGCTTTGATCGGCTTGGCCAATCGACAGGCGTAGTTCATCAAGGCGGTGTATCTGCGATGTGTCGTTGCGGTGGGGTTTTATGGGCGGGGTGTGTCAGGGGCGGTGCTGTACACATACTGATACAAGCGCTGCGTATAACCCCTGTGGGAGCGAGCCTGCTCGCGATAGCGGTGGGTCATTGAACAATGATGTTGACTGACACACCGCTATCGCGAGCAGGCTCGCTCCCACAAGGGATTTGTGGTGGATTGGATTAATGACGCTCTGGACAATTTCCGATACATTTTCCGCCCGTCCCCTGCATGGTGAACCGCTTCATGTCTCTTGCGCTCGAACGTCTAGTCGCTGGCACGCCGATTCCTTTTGCCGGTAATCGTGTCACGGTGGTCAGCCCCGAACTGGCCGCGCGCTTTCAGCCCGGAGACCACCTGCTGGTGGAGCAGGTCAGCGGCGAACTGTTGCTGATTCCGGTGGCTGACCAGCAAGCGGCCAGCGTTGCGATCGAGCGTGCAGCAGTGGCGTTCAGCGCGATGTCGGCGGTGTCGGATCAAGCCATCAGCGCCTTCTTCGACCTGTTTGCCCAGCGCCTGGAAAACCCGCAGTGCTGGGACTTGATTGCGGCCGCCAACCTCGCCGACATTGAGCGTGCCAAAGCCCGCGGGCGTTCCACCACGCGCTTGCTGGCGGATAAGCGCATGCGCGGCGACATGATCGCCGGCCTGCGCGCCTGGCGCGATGCGCCCGCCTCACGGGGCAAAGTGCTCAGTTGCGTCGAGCATGACGGCTGGAAAGTCGAGCAAGTGGTGTCGCCGTTGGGCATCGTCGCGTTTGTCTTTGAAGGCCGGCCGAATGTGTTCGCCGACGCTGCCGGCGTATTGCGTACCGGTAACACCGCCGTGCTGCGCATTGGCAGCGATGCGTTGGGCACCGCCCAGGCCATCGTCACCCATGCCCTGAATCCGGCACTGAGCGACGCCGGGTTGCCGGTCGGCGCGGTGTCGCTGGTCGAAAGCGTCAACCACGCGGCCGGTTGGGCGATGTTCGCCGACCGGCGTCTGTCCCTGGCCGTGGCCCGGGGTTCGGGGCGTGCGGTCAGCCAATTGGGCAGCATCGCCCAACAGGCGGGTACCGCCGTCAGCCTCCACGGCACCGGTGGTGCATGGCTGATCGCCGACAAGGACGCCGACGCGACACGCTTCGCCGCCGTGGTGCGAAATTCGCTGGACCGCAAGGTCTGCAACACCTTGAACGTCTGCCTGATCCAGCGCGACCGTGCCCTTGAACTGGTGCCGCTGTTTCTCGATGCGTTGCAACAGGCCGGCAGCGCACGGGGCCAGGGCTGCAAGTTGCACATTGTCGAAGGCAGCGAGCCGTACTTGCCGGCGCAATGGTTGAACGCGAGCGTTGAGGTGTACCGCGCGCAGGGCTATCAGACCGAGGCGATGGCCGAGCCTCTGCCTGAGAGTCAACTGGGACGCGAGTGGGAATGGGAAGAAACCCCGGAAGTCAGCCTGATGTTTGTCGACGACCTGGACGGTGCCATTGCCTTGTTCAATCGCTACAGCCCGCAGTTCACAGTGTCGCTGATCAGCGCGGATGACGCCGCGCATGAACGTTTCTACAACGCGGTCAACGCCCCGTTTGTCGGCAACGGTATCACTCGCTGGGTCGACGGACAGTACGCGTTGAACAAGCCGGAGCTGGGTCTCTCGAACTGGGAGAGCGGTCGGCTGTTTGCTCGCAGTGCGATTCTCTCCGGAGACGGCGTGTTCACCGTCCGTAGTCGCATGACGCAGACCGATTTGTCGGTCAAACGCTAGGCGAGGGGCACACTATAATTAAGGTGTTTGCTCCTTTCTTCTGAAAGAGGGATACACCATGAAACTTCGTTCCTTCGAGCAGTATTCTCATCAACTGGAAGCGGTCGCTCACGATACATGGCTGACGGCCCGGGTGAAGTCGGCCCTGGCCATGGCGGAGCCCACCCTTGCCATGCACATTCACGTCAAGACCCATGCGGGCACGGTGGCGTTGAGTGGCCGGGTCAACACCCATCGGCAATGTGAGCAGGTGGTTGCAGTGACCCGTTCAGTTCAGGGCGTTGTCGACGTCGATGCCAGGGAATTGCTGACTCACGTGTTCATGCCAGGCAGCTATCCCGAACCGCCCAACGCCGAAGAAAGCGCTGAACAGCGGCCTCAATCGTCAAGCAAGACGGACGACAAATGACCGGGGCGACTCTATAAGCAGCGCTTCCGGAGCCGGGAGCGCTGCGCCGGGGCGGCTTATCCAGCCATGCACATTCAACATGCCTTGTCCTGAGACAGGTGCACGCGGCTTTTTCATGGGCAAAAAAAAGCCGCCTGAAAAGGCAGCGAAAAAAGCACGCGTTGTGTGGTGTCAGTATTGTTGTTGCAAGGTTACAGAATGATGACGAAAGGGAGCGCTTGCCCCCCGTCAGTCTTAATACACTTGCGGCACGATCAGTTCCGGTGGCGTCGGGCTGCGCGAGTAGTCTCCCTGGCGCAAGCGTTCCGGTAACTCAATTGACGGGTATTCGACTTCTTCATACGGCATCTGCCCGAGCAGGTGGTGGATGCAGTTGAGTCGAGCCTGTTTCTTGTCGTTGGCCTGCACCACCCACCACGGCGCTTCGGCGATGTGGGTGCGCTCCAGCATGATTTCCTTGGCCTTGGTATAGGCTTCCCAGCGACGGCGGGACTCCAGGTCCATCGGGCTGAGTTTCCATTGCTTGAGCGGATCATGAATGCGGCTGAGAAAGCGCAGGTGCTGTTCCTGGTCGGAAATCGAAAACCAGTATTTGATCAGCTGGATGCCGGAGCGGACGAGCATCCGTTCAAATTCCGGTACGGTGCGGAAGAATTCTTCGTATTGGTCGTCGTTGCAGAATCCCATGACCYKCTCGACGCCCGCGCGGTTGTACCAGCTGCGGTCAAACAAGACGATTTCACCGGCGGCCGGCAGGTGCGAGACGTAGCGCTGGAAATACCATTGGGTCTGTTCGCGGTCGTTGGGCGCGGGCAGGGCAGCGACTCGGCACACCCGTGGATTGAGCCGCTGGGTAATGCGCTTGATCACACCCCCTTTGCCCGCCGCGTCGCGTCCTTCAAACAAAATCACCACTTTATGGCCGGTTTTCACCACCCAGCTCTGCAGCTTGACCAGTTCGCCTTGCAGGCGGAACAGCTCGCTGAAATAGCGACGTCGATGTTCTTTTTCGCTGCTGTCACCAATGTGCTCATCGAACAGCGCGTTGAGGTCGTGTCCGTCCTCCATCAACTCCAGTTCCAGCTCTTCGTCGCTGTGATCGAGCAGTTCACGATGGATACGTTGAATCAGGGTGTCGTTGTCTAAAAGCATGGTCAGAACTCCCGACGAAGGTGGAAGTGATCATGCTAGTCCCGGGGATATGACGGACCAGTGACGATGCCGGCGTAGTGAAAAAAACCTGGTGTCATCTTGGTGTCACCTAACCCATGGCAGGATCCTCGCAAACCGACTTGAACGCCCAGCGGAACTCCCTCCGCGGGCCGATGAAATTGCCAGGAATCCCCGCCATGAAAGGAGACGCCTCCCTGTTTGCAGCCATTGACCTGGGCTCCAATGCGTTTCGCATGATGATTGGCCAGTCGGTCAAGCGGAACCAGAAATGGATGATCCAGGAGGTGAAAACCCTGCGTGAACCTGTCCGTTTGTCGGAAGGACTCCAGGGCGGTGCGCTGGATGAAATGGCGCTGGATCGTGGATGGCAGGCGCTTTCGCGATTCGGCAAAAAATTACGCGGCTTTGAAGCCGGCCGGGTACGGGCGGTGGCGACCAGTGCCGTTCGCGAGGCCGACAATGCGCAGCTGTTCCTGGCCAGCGCCGAGCGCCACCTCGGGTTCCGGATTGACGTCATCTCCGGGCATGAAGAGGCGCAACTGGTGTACGCCGGTGTCACCCATTCGATCCCCAGTCCGCAAAGCATGCGATTGGTCGTGGACATCGGTGGCGGGTCCACCGAATTGATTCTGGGGCAGGGCGCACAGCCGTTGTTGACCGAAAGCATTGCCATTGGCAGCGGCACCTTTGGTGCGCGCTACTTTTCCGGTGGCTGCATCACCGCCCCGGCGT